>CACWKM010000150.1 GCA_902761475.1 uncultured Bacteroidales bacterium | reverse complement strand
AGTTTCTTGAAAACGATAGTGGCCTCGGCCGCCGGTGTTACTGGCGCGACCTATGCCGGAAGAGCAATCGCTTCCAACTTGATTAAACTCATTCCTGGCGCCGGTGCTGTGGTGGGCGGTACGATTTCGGCCGGAACCGCGATGACCCTGACCACACTCATGGGAGAGGCCTATTATCGCGCGCTCGCGTACATCAAAAAGAATAATCTGGAATTCAATGCTGCCACGATATCACGCACCTTTGTCAAAGAATTAAAATCTTAGGAAAATGACGGCCTCGTGGTGTCGTGCGTTCCCGGACGTGCCACGTTTGTGGATGGGGTTTACGCCGCCCAGTGTAGGGGCACCACATGTGGCGTCTGGATAACGCCCTCATTGCCAGCGTCGAAGACGCTTGGCGGGTCGAAGACCCGACTTTGTGCGAAGGACCAAGCTGCGTGCATCGTAGATGCACGCAGCTTGGTCACAAACGAGAAGGGTTGCAAGTGCCTCGAAGAGGAACTTCGTTTGCCTCGCCGTAAAAGTTCCTCTTCGAGGCACCTGTGTTGAGGCGATGCTATGACCAAGCTGCGCACCTCTTCGAGGTTGCTTGCATGGTCTTTCCAACAAAAAGCCCCCTCGGGGCATCTAGCGTCTTCGACGCAATTACCCCCACGGCACGTCCCTACATTTAGCGGTGGGGATTCGGCCGTCCCGTGTAGGGACATGCCGCGGCATGTCCGCGATAACGCCCTTATTGCCAGCGATATTGCAGCGACGTGCGGTTCCGGACGTGCCGCGCCATGTTCCAACGGATTTTGATGGGGTTGCGTTGTCCCGTGTGGGGACATGCCACGGCGTGTCGGTGATGTCACCCCCGCTTTGCTGGCGTCGATTTTGTTTTGTGCAAGGGATTGTGGCGGACTTGCCGACAGCAACATAGCACAAAGGCACCCAGCAATCAAAATGAATAAATTTTATTATTGGTAATGACCAAACAAAGCATAAAATTTGGGAAAAAATAAAGAGCAACCCTCTAGATTGCTCTTTACCTGTGCGCCTGATAGGACTCGAACCTACACGACCGAAGTCACCAGATCCTAAGTCTGGCGCGTCTGCCAATTTCGCCACAAGCGCAATTCGTTTTGCGGCTGCAAAGGTACAAAATAAAGTGATTAACCGCAAACAAAAAATCATGAACTGAACCAATTATGAATTATGAATTATGAATGATGAATTAAACAATGAATTACACGGATTTTGTTCAATTGGAAATAGAGATAATTCGTGAAATTCGATGTTTTTACAAGGGCACGGACAGGGGAGGGGGGCTTTTCGTCGCCTGGGGTGATTGCGCTACCTTTTAGGGGAGTATTTATGTGAAATGCTTGGTGCTTCGGAATTTTTTTGTAAATTTGCGGACGAATCTGAGAGAGTTAAAAACACACATTTTTTTAATCTTAAAAAACTAGTTTATGAAAAAAATTCTATCGTTAGTTTTTGCTGCTGTGGCGGTGATGACAGCATTCGGTCAGACCAATTTGGCCTTGAATAAGACTGCTCAGGCCACATCGGGCAACGCTGCTGCTGCGGTTGATGGTAACATCGGCGGCACACGCTGGGAATCTCAACACAGCGATCCTCAGACATGGATTGTTGACTTGGGCGAGAGCATGACCTTCAATGCTGTGCGCATTGTGTGGGAGGGTGCTTATGGCAAGACCTTCGACATTCTTGTTGGCGATGAAGTGGATGCCGATGGTTATTTGACCGACGGCGAGGCCGTTGTCTCTATTGAGGGACAGACGCTTACAGAATTCCCCAATTATCAGGTGTTTGAGTTCACCGCAGTGACCAAGCGCTATGTGCAGTTCAACGGCATTGCGCGCGGCACACAATGGGGCTATAGTTTCTGGGAGTTTGGCGTGTACAACCTCGAGGCTCCCCTGTCGCTGGCATCGCTTGAGTTGAAAGCGGCTTCGACCCAAACAAATGTGACTGATCCGGTAGCCCTCACGCTCACTGCTCGCAATCAGTTGAATGCAATTGTTGAGGCAGCCGACGTGGAGTATGTGCTGAGCAACCCCTCGGTGGGCGCTGTGGCCAATGGCCAGTTTGTTCCTGCCGCTGCTGGCACGACCACCATCAAGGCCAAGGTTGGCGACATCGAGTCTAATGAGGTGAGCATCACCGTGGTTTCGGGCGAGAAGATTGACCTGTTCACGGACTATGCTGTGCGCATCTACAACTTGGGTATTGCCACCAACGCAAGCAAGGCTGGCGCTTTCGACAACAATACCACCGGTAGCGAGTGGGCAATGCGAGGCGGTGGCACTGGCGACGATGAGGCAAGCCGCACCTACGATGTGGGCTTCATTGCCGACCTGCGCGGCATCTACGATGTCACCAGTGTGTCGATTACGTTTGAGGGTGCTTGCTCTCAGGACTTCACCTTGTCGTTTGCTGGCGAGGATGGCATCTTTGGTGAGCCCACCTACATTGGTGGCACACATGTGCATGGTATCAACGGCCACACCGAGAACTTTGAAGGCGAAACCGTGACCAACGCGCGCTATGTGAAGTTCTTTAGCACCAAGGCTGCAACCATGTATGATGTGAAGATTTTCAACTTTGCAGTGAATGGTATTCTCAAACAGGCCGTGGAGGATGCCGTGGCTCCCGTGCTGAGCGCTGCTGCAGCCGGTGAGGTAGGTGAGGAATCGGTGACTATCAAGGCTACTGCCACCGACAACTCGTCGAAATACCTGGCTTACGAAGTGAAATATACTAAGGACGAAAAGGAAGTGACCGTTCTTCATGCCATTGGCGAGACGATGGCTGGCGAAGAGGCAAGTCTGTTGATTGATGGACTCAATGGCGCTACGACCTACAACTTCAGTGTTGTTGCAATTGACGCCTTCGGCAACCGCAGCGAGGCAGAAACCATTGAGGCTACAACTACTGGCGACCTGTTCGTCCTCACTCCGGCTCCCGCGCCTCAACATGACGCCGCCAACGTGAAGTCGATTTACAGCGACGCTTACGAGCCTGCTACATCATTCAACCCCGGCTGGTGGGGACAGTCCACCGTTCGCGAAGAGGTGACTGTTGACGGTGATCACATCAGCTTGTTCACCCGCTACAACTACTTTGGTATGGAATATACTACCGATGTTGACCTGAGCGATATGGATTATGTGCACGTTGACTTGTTGCCCATGGCCGAGATGTCGATTGGCATCACCCCGATTATGCACAACGGCACGGGTGCGACCGAGCGATCGACCAATGTGGGCGCCTTGACCGTGAAGCAGTGGAACAGCATCGACATGCCGCTGAGTGCTTTCGCTGGCATGGACTTCACCTCGGGCACCAACTTCCAGTTCAAGTTTGACGGTGGCAGTGGTAATGAGGTGTTCTACATGGACAACCTGTACTTCTACAAGAGTGGCGATGAGCCTCAGCCCCAACCCGCAAAGGCGCTCTACGTGTTTGGCGTGGAAGGCGCAACTCCCGAGCAGGGTGTGCAGATGACGCTTGCTGCCGACGAGATTTCTTATAACCTTGACATCGTGGTGACCGACAGCCCCGTTGTGTTGCTGGCTTCGACGCCTGCCTATAGCGATGAGACCGCTGTGGGTGTGGCTGGTGAGGAATGGTATGTGTTCACCGAAGATGATGTCAACAAGCAGTTGAGCATTGTGGACGGTGGCCAGGGCATCACCCTTTCTCCGGGTAATTATCACCTCACTGCCGCTCGCTGGTTCGACAGCCGCGACTTCCTCATCATCACTCCGCAGAATGTGCCTGTGTGCGACGTGATGATTACCGACGAAAACGACCTGCCGCTCGAGGAACTCACCCTTGAGGCTGGCCAGTCGGCGCAACTGAACGCCTATTACGCTCCCTCCTATGCAACCGGCAACCCGGTTATCGAGTGGAGCAGCGACGATGAGACTGTGGCTACCGTTGTCGATGGTTTCGTGACCGCTATCGCTCCTGCTTCGGGCGCTCCGCGCCGTGCACCGGCAATGGTCGAGAACCGCACCGCCAATATCATGGCAACCGCAGGCAACTTTACCGCTACGCTGCCGCTGACCGTGACCGATCCGTCAACTGGCGTGACCGACCTGAGCGTGAACGCTGCTCCCGTGAGCGTGAAGTATGTGAACGCTATGGGCCAAGTGAGCAACAAGGCATTCGACGGCGTGAACATCGTGGTGACCAAGTACAACGACGGTACGCAGAAAACAACTAAGGTCGTTTTCTAAAGTACGGAAGTACGGTAGTACGGAGTACTAAGTACGGAAGTACAGAAGTACGGAAGTACGGAAGTATGGAAGTACGGAAGTATGGAAGTACGGGAGTACGGAAGTGCTAAGTACACAATGCATTAAAGAATCCCCGGCAGGTGTCGGGGATTCTTTTGTGTGTATTGGGGGGGCTTAGTCGTTGGGGCGGAGCAGGGCGCGGTAGGCGTCGGCTTTGCGCTCTAGCGAGAGGGGATAGGCCCGCGATGTGGACGGCATGCGCCACAAGGCGAAGGCGTGGCCGTTGACGGCACACTGCACTGGCTGCCCGATGCGTGGCACGTCGACGCCGGCTTGCGCCGCCACCACGGCGGTGGCTTTTTCGCCCGTGGTCACCACAGTGGTGATGGTGGGGTGGTCGTCGAGGAGCGCACCCAGGTCGATGGGCTCCACGATGTCGAGAAACTTGT
>CACWKM010000149.1 GCA_902761475.1 uncultured Bacteroidales bacterium | reverse complement strand
ATCGTGTCGTTCTCTTGCACGGGCCCCATCATAGGCACGCTGCTTGTGGAGGCGGCCGGTAGTGGTAGCCGCGTGGCTCCCGCTGTGGGCATGCTCGGTTTCGCCCTGGGTCTTGCAGTTCCCTTTGGGCTTTTCGCCCTGTTCCCGTCGTGGATGAAGAAGTTGCCAAAATCGGGCAACTGGATGGGCGTGGTGAAGGTTGTGCTTGGCTTTGTGGAACTGGCCTTGTCGCTCAAGTTCCTCTCGGTGGCCGACCTGGCCTATGGCTGGCACATCCTCGACCGCGAGGTGTTCCTGGCGTTGTGGATAGCCATCTTTGGCCTGTTAGGATTGTACCTGTTGGGCTTGTTCCGCTTTGAGAGCGATGGCGCGTCGTCGCAACCCAGCATCGGTGTGACGCGCTTCATGCTCGCGCTGGCGTCGTTGGCTTTCACGGCCTATCTCATTCCAGGGTTGTGGGGCGCTCCGCTGCGTGGCACGAGTGCCTTTGTGCCGCCGCTCAGCACGCAGGATTTTGTCTTGGGACGACAAGTGGGCATGGTCTATAACGACTACGATGCCGCCCTGCAGGCTGCCGCGCAGCAAGGACTGCCGGTGTTCATCGATTTCACCGGCTATGGCTGCGTGAACTGCCGCAAGATGGAGGGTGCCGTGCTCGACCGTGACGAGGTGAAGCGCTACATCGAGGAGCACTTCGTGAGCGCGCAACTCATCGTCGACGACAAGGCACCGCTTGCCGCCCCGCGCACCGTCAAGGAGGGCGACCGCAGCGTGACTCTCTCCACGCAGGGCGACCTGTGGAGTTACCTGCAGCGTCACAAATTTGGTGCCAATTCCCAGCCCTACTATGTGGTTGTGGACGCGCAGGGGCGCTTGCTCAGCGGGCCGGTGGCCTACGACGAGAACGTGGAGAAATTTATGAACTTCTTGAAACAAGCAACTAACGAAAAATAAAAAATATCCCCATCATTATGCCAAATAACAGCCGAGAAAAGAAACTGGAATCCTTTGGCGCGCTTCTCGACGTGCTCGACATCCTGCGCCAGCAGTGCCCCTGGGACCGCGTGCAGACCAACGAGAGCCTTCGCCCCAACACCATCGAGGAGGCCATGGAACTTGCCGACGCCATCATGGCCGACGACAAGGACATGATTCGCAAGGAGTTGGGCGACGTGCTGCTGCATGTCATCTTTTATGCCAAGATAGGCGACGAGAAGGGCCATTTTGACATTGCCGACGTGTGCGACGCCTTGCGCGAGAAACTCATCTATCGGCATCCCCACATCTTTGCTGGCGACGATGCCAAGACCAAGGAAGAAGTGCTTCAAAAGTGGGAAGTCATCAAGATGAAGGAAAAAGGCGGCAACAAGACCATATTGGGCGGTGTGCCGCGCTCGCTGCCGTCGCTCATCAAGGCCGAGCGCGTGCAGGAAAAAGCCGCCAACGTGGGCTTCGACTGGGAGCGTCGCGAGGACGTGTGGGCTAAGGTGAAAGAAGAGATAGCCGAGGTGGAGCGCGAACTCGCCGAGGGCCACGAGGCCGACCGCGAGAAGGAATTTGGCGACTTGCTGTTCAGCATCGTCAATGCCGCACGGCTCTACGACGTGCGTCCCGACAACGCCCTGGAGCGCACCAACCGCAAGTTCATAGCCCGCTTCAACTACATCGAGGCGCGTGCCGCCGAGCAAGGACAGCATCTCAACGAACTCACTCTGGCGCAAATGGATGCGCTGTGGGACGAGGCCAAGCAAAAGGGCTTGTGATGAGATGATAGCGATGAACACCATGTCTTTTTGCCCAAAAATGAGATAACTCACCATGATAGTATGTGTAACTGAGAAACCGAGCGTGGCCGGGAGCATCGCCTCCATCCTGGGGGCTACCACGCGCCGTGACGGCTACTACGAGGGCAACGGCTACCAGGTGACGTGGACCTACGGCCACCTGTGCACCCTCAAAGAGCCCGCCGACTACACCCCGTTGTGGCAGCGCTGGTCGATGGGCGCTTTGCCCATGATACCGCCGCGTTTCGGCATCAAACTCATCGAGAACGACACCTATAAGCGGCAGTTTGGCGTGATATCGTCGCTCATCGCAAGTGCCGACGAGGTCATCAACTGCGGTGATGCTGGGCAGGAGGGTGAACTCATTCAGCGCTGGGTGTACCAGAAAGCCGGTTGCACCAAACCCGTAAAGCGCCTGTGGATTTCCTCGCTTACCGACGACAGCATTCGCGAGGGCTTCGGCCACCTGCAGCCATCGTCCGACTTCGACCGGCTGTATCATGCCGGCTTGTCGCGCGCCATTGGCGACTGGGTGCTGGGCATGAATGCCACGCGCGCCTACAGCCTGAAGTATTCACGTCCGGGCGCGGTGTTGTCGATAGGCCGCGTGCAGACGCCCACGCTGGCACTCATCGTGGCTCGCCAGCGCGAGATAGAGCAGTTTGTGCCTCAAGATTACTGGGAACTGAAGACCCTGTATCGCGACACCACTTTCAACTCCACGCACGGCCGCTATTTCAGCCAAGACGAGGCCGCCGCCGTGGCCGCCGCCATCAAGGAGTTGCCCCTGGAGGTGACCAACATCGAGACCAAGCGTGGCCGCGAGGCACCGCCGCGCCTGTTCGACCTCACCAGCCTGCAGGTGGAGTGCAACAAGAAGTTTGGCTTCACCGCCGACGACACGTTGCGGCACATCCAGTCGCTCTATGAGAAAAAAGTCACCACCTATCCTCGCGTGGACACCACCTACCTGACCGACGACATCTATGGCCAGGTGCCCGCTATCATGCAGGCCATGGTGCCCTATGCTCCGCTCACCGCTCCGCTGCTGGCCTTGCCCAAGTTGCCCAAGAGCAAAAAGGTGTTTGACAACAGCAAGGTCACCGACCACCATGCTATCATCCCCACCAACGTCAATCCCGCTACTGCCGCATTGAGCCGTGACGAGAAACTCGTCTACGACCTTGTGGCCAAGCGCTTCATCGCCGCTTTTTATCCCGACTGCGAGTTCGACACCACGACCGTGATGGCCAAGATAGGCGAACACGATTTCAAGGCCACTGGCAAAGTGATAGTCAAAGAAGGTTGGCGCAGTTTGTTCCGTCGTGACAAATCGGCCGATGCTGCCGATGCCGACAAGGGCCAGCAGGACGACGACAACGGCATCATGCCGCAATTTGTGGTGGGAGAGAGCGGCCCTCACGAGCCGTCGTTGCTCAAGAAGACCACTCAGCCCCCAAAACCCTACACCGAGGGCACCTTGTTGCGCGCCATGGAGACCGCCGGGCGCACCGTCGACGACGAGGAGTTGCGCGACGCCATGAAGGAGAACGGCATCGGTCGCCCATCGACGCGTGCCGCCATCATCGAGACACTGTTCAAGCGGCGCTACATCAGCAAGGAGCGCAAGAGCCTGTCGGCCACCCCTGCCGGTGTCCAACTCATCGACACCATCCAGGAGCCGTTGCTCAAGAGCGCCAAACTCACGGGATTGTGGGAGCGCAAATTGCGCCTCATCGAGCGCGGAGAATATAGCGCACAGCAATTCATCGACGAACTCAAGCAGATGGTGAACGAAGTAGTGCTCAATGTGATGAGAGACAACAGCCACCAGAACATCGTCGTTGAGATGCCAAATAATGACAAAAAGCAAGCGCCAAAGCGTGCCGAGAAGGCTGGTGGCGATTCCGCAGCCAAGAAGCCTCGTGCGCCGCGTGTGCGCCGTGTGGAGGACATCGTGTGCCCCGTGTGCGGCGAAGGACACCTGGTGAAAGGACGCACCGCCTATGGCTGTTCGCGCTATGCGCAAGGTTGCCACACCACCTATCCCTTCACGCAATACCCCGAAACACTCACCCCCGCCAAGTTGCGCAAAGCCATCGAGGCTGCCAAAAAGCCGTGATGAAATGAGCGAAAAATGTGATTTTGCGCGTAGGGGTGTTTCGAGGTTGAAAAAAATGTATTATCTTTGCAATCGCAATTCAGCGAAATGGTCGGTTGGATGAGTGGTTTAGTCATCGGTCTGCAAAACCGGGCACAGCGGTTCGAGTCCGCTACCGACCTCAAAACACGACAGGCATCTTCACATGGTGGAGGTGCCTGTGTGGTATCATGGCGAGAGAAATGTCGAAATGTGACAATTTTGTATGAGTAATGCGCGATTTTCGCACATTGCGCACTATGAGAAAGCGATATGGATAAGATGACCCGCGAGCAGCGCCACCGTTGCATGAGCAGCGTGAGGAGCAAGGACACGCGCCCCGAGATGGTGGTGCGCCGCTACTTGTGGCAGCAGGGTTTCCATTATCGCCTTCACGACCGTTCCTTGCCAGGCAGTCCCGATATCGTGTTGCGCCGTCTGCGCGCTGTGGTGCTGGTGAACGGCTGTTTTTGGCATGGCCACGAGGGCTGCGCCAAATTTCGGCTGCCTCAAAGCAACACGCCGTTCTGGCGCACCAAGATAGCGCGCAATCGTGCGCGCGATTTCCGCAACACCCGCCTGCTGCGATGGATGGGGTGGCACGTGTTTGTGGTGTGGGAATGCCAACTTGAAGGTCCTCGCCGCGAAGCCACTTTAGCCTCCTTGTCGCTGTCACTAAGCCGCCTCACCTTGCGCCAATATGCCATCGGTGATGACACACTTATCGCCGCCGAGCCCACTCCGTGACCAGGAAAAAATTGATTTAATTTTTCAGTTTAGGCATGTGGCTTGAACACGCTGTCAATCAAGAAAAAGCAACTT
>CACWKM010000148.1 GCA_902761475.1 uncultured Bacteroidales bacterium | reverse complement strand
TGTGGCTCATACCGTTGCGCCAATCCTTCACGAGGCTTTTCTTGAAAAACTCATTCTGCTTGGCGGTGAGCGAGTTCTGGAAACGGCCCGTGTAACTCATGTTGATTTTCTCATACCACTTTTCGTTGCCCACGGCGCGCTTGCGCTTGAACGGGTTCACCTGAGCCAGCGTGAGCGTGATGTTGGGGAACGACACGTTCAGGGTGGAGTCGGCGGTGCGCTGAGAGATGCTCGCGTTGGTCGACAGCGTCCACTTGGTGCCCGGGAACTTGTAGGTCAGGTTCACCGTGCTGCTCTTGGTGTTCTCGGTGAACGACTTGGTGTAGTAGGTGTCGAGGTTGTTGCGCGAATAGCCGCTGGTGGCAAAGTTCACGCTGGCGCTGAACGAGAGATTGGGGTTGGCCTTGACGTCCTGAGAGTGGCTCCACAGCACCTGGAAGTTGCGCATCTTGGCGTAGTCGGGGTCGCCCTTCTCGCCAGTCACGGTGTTCAAGAAACTCACGCTGACACTGCCATGAAACTTGTAGCGCTTGCTGTAGGTGGATTGGGCCGAAATGCCCCACGAGCCCTTGGTGTAGATTTCGCCGGTGAGCGCAAGGTCCACATAGCGGTTGATGGCAAAATAATAGCCACCGTTGCGCAAGTAGAAACCGCGGTTGTAGTCCTCGCCAATCGTGGGCATCAAGATGCCGCTGCTATACTTCTCGCTGAAGGGGAAGTAGCCAAACGGCACCGCAAGCGGCAACGGCAGGTCCTCGAGCACGAGCCATGCCGGGCCGGTGACCACGTTCTTCTTTGGACGCACCTTGGCCTTGGAAAGTTGGAAGTAGAAGTGGGGATGGTCATGGTTGTCGCAGGTGGTGTAACGACCGTCCTTGATGTAGTACTCGTCGTTGTCCATCTTCTTGGTCATGCCACCCGTGAGAAAACCCTCGCCCTGCTCGGTCACGATGTCGGTGATGAAGCCTTTCTTGGTCTTGAAGTTATAACTCATGAGTCGCGACTGGTACTCGCCGCTGTTGTCCTTGAACACTGGCGAGCCGGCAATCTCTCCCACGCTGTCGGGGGCGCCCACGGCATGCACGGTGCTGCTGTCCATGTTCATGGCAATTTGGGCGGCGCCCAACTCGATGTCGCCATAGTGGACTTTGCTGTCGCCATACATACGACCATGCTGCTTCCCATAGAGCACAATCGAGTCGGTGGCGCTAAAATTCACCACATGGTCCAGGTCCACCTTGGTCTTGACAAATCGCGGGCGCACAGTGTCGAGCGGCACGCTGTCGTGCGGCGCCACACTGTCGCGAGGCGCTACGCTGTCGCGAGGTGCCACGCTGTCAATGGGGGGCACTGGCGCACCCGAGCGCACCGGACGCTGACGCACAGGGCTTTGTGCTACCACAGGCGACACCAGCAAGGCCACGAGCAGCAGGGGCAATATGTGGCGAGGCCATCTCATCAATTTTGCGGACAAAGTAAGGCGGTGAGGGCATCGAAGCGCGCCAGCGAATCCACGCCATAGCGCACCAATTGCTCACGCACGCGCGCGATGGGCTTCGCAGGCTCGCCAAGGTGCGTCTTGCTGAAAAACTTGTCGGCATAGCACACCACTTTTTCTTCCAGACTCAAGGGCAACATGTCGCGTGCCGGCAACGGCATCTGGCGCACAATGATTTCCTCGGCGGTAATACCCGAGCCGGTGTGACGCTCGCACACCAGCGCATGGCGGTACAGTCCCAACTCCTCAAGCATCGCACGGCCCTCCACGCCGTGACACACATAGGGCTTGTCGCCGTGACAGTGAATGCCGGGGGCATCCACACGCACGATGCCTATGTCGTGAAGCATCGCTGCCTCGACGACAAACTCCTCGTCGACGGGCATGCCGCGAGCCACCAGCCCACGGCACAATTCGCGCGCCAACTGAGCCACTTGCTCACTGTGGATAAACAACACATCCCACAGCGGAGTGCCGGGGGTGTAGAAGTGAGCAATAATGGCTTGCGTATCAATCATTGTCAATAAAGGTGCACCAGCCGTAGGGGTCTGGGCTCTCGCCATACTGGATGGCCTGTAGTTGCTTATAGAGTTTCGTAATCACGGGACCGGGCTTGTTGTCGCGTGCGATGACATAACTCACACCGCGGTCCACATCGTCAACTTGGCTGATGGGGGCCGCCACGGCAGCAGTGCCGCACTCAGCAGCCTCGTCAAACTCCGCGAGTTCCTCGACAGGGACAGGGCGGCATTCCACACGCAGACCCATGTCCTTGGCAAGTTGCTGCAGACTCTTGTTGGTCACCGACGGCAAGATGCTGTTGCTCTTCGGCGTGACGTAGGCGTCGCCCTTGATGGCGAAGAAATTGGCCGGGCCACACTCGTCGAGGTACTTTTTCTCCTTCGGGTCGAGGAAGAGCACTGCCGAATAGCCATCCTTCTTGGCACGCATCGTGGCCACCATGCCTCCAGCATAGTTACCACCCACTTTCCAGCGACCGGTGCCTTGTGGCGCCGCGCGATCATACTCGCGATAAATCACCACCTTCGACGTGCTGAAGCCGTTCTTGAAGTAGGCGCCTACCGGTGTGACAAACATGATGACCACATACTCGTCGGCGGCACTCACACCCACACGCGGGGTGATGCCTATCTCGATGGGGCGCAAATAGAGCGAGCAGCCGCTTCCGTAGGGCGGCACCCAGCGCTCGTTGAGTTTAATGGCCATGCGAGCCATCTTTATAAAGAGTTCCTCGGGCATGGGCTGCATGGCAATTCCGCGGGCACTGTCGGCAAAGCGACGAGCGTTTTCCTCGATGCGGAACAGCCTGATGCGACCATCGACACCACGAAAGGCCTTTTGACCCTCAAAAACCTCTTGGCCGTAATGCAGACAAGAAGCCGCCATATGAAGGGTGATTTCCTCCGAGGTGTGTACCTCTATCTCACCCCACTCGCCATTGCGATACACGCAACGCACATTATAGTCGGTGCGATGATACCCAAATGGCAGGGATGCCCAATCCAAGTTCACATTGTCACTGTTCATTTTCACTAATATTTAAGGTTGTTCGTTAAGCCACATTTCACAGGGCGACCTTCTGCGTGAGGTTGCCAATCTTCACGATATAGATGCCTCGGGCACCAATCTTGAGTTCTACCGTCCCCGGGCCTATGGTGGCCTGCGACACGCTTTGTCCCAAGATGGTGAACACGCGCACCTGGATGCGGCGCGGCGTGCGGATGGTGATGGTGCCATCGCCCTGAAATATCTCGATGCCATCGGTGGCGCGAGGGTCGGTGAGGCTGCGCTCACGAGGCTCGCGTGTGGTCTCACGCCACTGCAACTGAGCCACGGCCTCTCCCACGGGAAAAACCATGACCAGCATGAGTAATAATATGCGCAGTGCCTTCAGCATCGGTTCATATACATTCAACTGACAAAGATAGCACTTTTTCGCCACACGATGAAATTAAATTACGTTAAGAACCACCACAAACCATGAACACCCACTTTTCACAGCATCGACCTTCAGCAACAACACTACTAACGATAGTAGTAGCACAATCTTTTTTGATTAACAATTTGAACTCTGCCAACACAATATCGCACAAGTGATTATCCGCGCAATTCTGCCCCACTGCACAAATTCTCGAACAAAACGAAAGCAACAAGCAAAGAAAAACTGGTGCTTTTTGCAAAACACCAGTGCATAAATAGTCTAGATATTCTAGATTATCCAGAGCCTTTGTGCCATGTGCCATCAGCAGCCGTAGCGCTGCTCGAAGCGAGTAATCACATCCTTATAATGCTGCGGCAAGAGGTTCCACACCTTTGCGCGCAAATCTTGTGGCACGCCATGCATTGCCTGCGCCACGCCGCCGGTGATGGCGCCCAGCGTGTCGCTGTCGCCGCCTATGGAGACGGCGTTGCGGATGGCATCCTCGAAACTCGTGCTGGTGAGCGCGCACACTAGCGCCTGCGGCACAGTGCCCTGACACGTGGCGCCGCTGCCTGCCGCACCATCGTCGAGGCCTTCCCACGAGTAGCGAGGCCTTATCTCATCCACGCTCATGCTCAAGTCGTAGCCAAAATCGGCGGTGATGCGCTGCGCAATCTCCTGCGGCGCCACGCCTTTGCGCGCCAGAAAGATGGCCAGCGCAGTGGCTTGCGCGCCCTTGATGCCCTCGGGGTGATTGTGGGTGCAGGCGGCGCTCTGGGCCGCCACACGAAGCACCTCGGCCTCGCTGTCGCACGCCCAGCCCACAGGACTCACGCGCATGGCCGAGCCATTGCCGCAACTGCCATAAGCCGGCTGCAGACCACAGGCGCGAGACTTCTGTATCCACCTCACGAACATGCCACCAAAGCCGCCCATCGGGCAAGAATTGGATATGGCGTAATCATAGTAATACTGTGCCACCTCACCGCCCTCGAGCAGCCACTCGGCGGTGGCCACGGTGAGAATGGAGTCGTCGGTATAGGACATCCGGGGCTGGAAGATGTCGAAATCCTTGGTCTTGATGTTGTTGAACTCGTAGATGCTGCCTACGGTGTCGCCAATAATGCTTCCAATCATAATCTCGTTAAATGTTAATGTGGTTAATACCTAATTCTTTCCAGAACGACTCGGGCAACGCCACGTTGTGGTCATAGGTGCCCATGGTGGGAATGGCGTAGGACTGTCCTTGCAGTCCCTCGCCCTGCCCCATCACGGCGCCAAAGCGCTGCACCGCCTGCCGCGCCGCACCGCCCAAGTGCCGGCCCTGGGCATTGCTGCCAAACACGAACACCTGGCCGGGCGCCAACACGTCGATGTGCTCCGGCGCCACGCGGCGACCATAGAGTTGCTCCACGTAGCCACGCAAGCGACGGGAGCGTTGCGCGGCGTCCTCACGGCTCATCTCCTCATGCTCAGCATCCAAACGGGCATAATAGGCCTGCTTGCTGCTCTGCTCGTGCATCCACGAGTTCTCCATCGCCTCCTGCTCGTGGGCAAACTCCAGCACATTGTTGATGCCCATGCGAGCCGCGGCGGCTTTCACATTGTGCGACGAACCCATGTAGGAAAAGGTCCAGCCCGCCTCGGTGAGGCGCTCCACGAGGGCGCGGATGCGGGAAAAATCGTAGATGCGCGACGAGTTCTCGGCGCCGTCGGTGATGATGGTGACCAGAGCGGTCGCCATATCGGCATGCAGCAGTTGGGACTCAAGGTGCTCCAGCGAGATGCCCATGGCGTCGAGCAAAGGGGTGTTGCCATTGGGCGAATAAGGGATTGGGTCGGGAATTTGGGCTACGGGAACGGCATCGCACAAAGTGCGCACAGAGGGCTTTCCTAAAAAGTCGCTGAAGGTGACGAGGGTCACATAATGGTCTTGGGTCGAAGAATGTTCTGCCTGGGCCTGCTTGATGTCTTTTGTGACCTCGTAGATGTCTGTCAACACAGTGGTTCTGAACCTTCGGGGCGAAATATTTTCGTCAAAGCCGATGTCCTTCTG
>CACWKM010000147.1 GCA_902761475.1 uncultured Bacteroidales bacterium | reverse complement strand
CACGATGGCGTGCGGCATTTGTGCTCGCTGTTGAGTTCGCGTGGCATCGCGTGGAGCATTGAACGGCAGTTCGCCTCGCATTTGCCCGATGGCGCCGCGTTGCCCACTTTTGACGCCTCGCAACCCCTCGATGCCCAGTTCGTGCTGAGTCTGGGCGGCGATGGCACGTTTCTCACGGCAGTGATGTATGCCGCACCGCAGGGCATCCCCATTGTGGGCATCAACATGGGTCACTTGGGCTATCTCACGGCCTATTCCATCGACGATGTGGAGTCCGCGGTAGCCGACCTGGTGAGCGGCCACTACCGCATTGAGGAGCGCACCATGCTCACCGCATCGTGCGACCGCCAGCCCATCGCTCACCCCTATGCGCTCAACGACATCGCTATCTTGCGCAACGCCACCTCGTCGACCATTGAGATGCACACCACGGTGCGCGACGTGCCGCTGACCACCTACAAGGGCGATGGTCTGGTGGTGTGCACGCCCACGGGCTCCACAGCCTACAACCTGAGCGCTGGCGGACCCATTCTGGAGCCCAGCGCCGCGAGCCTGGTGCTCACTCCCGTGTCGCCACACTCGCTAAGCATGCGCCCCGTGGTGGTGAGCGACGACTCCGTGATTACCATCGTCACCACGTCGCGCAGCGAGAGTTATCAGGTGAGCCTCGACGGCGAGGGCACTGTGTGCCCCTCGGGTAGCACGGTGACCATCGAGCGCGCCCCCTTCAAGGCGCGCGTGGTGCAGCGGTTGGGCGCCCATTTCGCCCACACCCTGCGCCAAAAACTCGCCTGGGGACTGTGAGGCCGCATGATTCTATAACACACCATTCAATAGTTTGAACCACATGGAAACTGCGAAGACTGGCCCCATCGGGGTGTTTGACTCGGGATTTGGCGGATTGTCGATATTGCGCGACGTGCGTCGCGTGTTGCCACAATACGACTACCTGTTTCTTGGTGACAATGCGCGCGCGCCCTATGGCACTCGCTCGTTTCAGGTCGTGTATGAGTTCACGTTGCAGGCCGTGAATTACCTCTTTTCCCAGGGGTGCAGCCTCGTCATCCTGGCGTGCAACACGGCAAGCGCCAAGGCGTTGCGCAGCATTCAGCAGCGCGACCTGCCAGTGAGCGCCGACCCCACGCGGCGTGTGCTGGGCGTGATACGTCCCACCGTGGAGCATGTGGGTGCCGTCACGCGCACGGGCCACATAGGCGTGTTTGGTACGCCGGGCACCATCGCCAGCCAGAGTTACGACATCGAGATAGCGAAGATGTATCCCGACTATGAGGTGCATGGCCACGCTTGCCCCATGTGGGTGCCGCTGGTGGAGAACCGCGAGAGCGATGGCGACGGCGCCGACTACTTTGTGCGCAAGGACATCGACGCGTTGCTGGCCCAGGATGCCGACATCGACACCGTGATACTGGGTTGCACGCACTATCCGCTGCTCATCGACAAGATTCACCGCTACATGCCCGGGCACGTCACCATCGTGCAGCAAGGCGAGATTGTGGCGCACAGTCTTGCCGACTATCTGCGTCGCCATCCCGAGATGGAGTGCCGCTGCTCGCAAGGCGGCAGTTGTCGCTATCTCACCACCGAGGACGCCTCGCGATTTGGCGAACTGGCGTCGATTTTCGTGCGTGAACAGGTCGAAGCCCACCACATAACCCTCTGATGATGGAATCTCGCGAACCCACCCCTCGTGTGCAGGAGGCACTGGCGCACTACCGCGCTGGCAAGGAGCATTGGAGCCGTGGCGAGTGGCGCGAGGCCCTCAACCACTATCTTGCCGCCATCGACCTCGACCCCGATGGTCCCGCCACCGAGGCCTATCGTGCTGCGCAGCAAGTGCTCGACTTCTATCACCACGACCTCTACAACCCCTAACGGCTATCGTGCCGCTGGGCATCACATAAAGTTCGCCGCCCTTGTCAACGAAGACTGAGGGCGGCGAATTGTGTAGATAGTTTTTCAGGTTCTTGTCAACTCACTTGCACACCGGGTCGCACGGGCCCTGTGGGACCTATCACCACGAGGCGTCCGTCGGCGTCCTCGGCGCTGAGCACCATGCCCTCGCTGTCGATGCCCTTGAGGCGCTTGGGCGGGAAGTTGGCGATGAAGCACACCTGCTTGCCCACGAGTTGCTCGGGTTCGTACCATTTGGCGATGCCGCTCACGATGGTGCGTCCGCGCAGGCCGTCGTCGATGGTGAGTTTCAGGAGTTTGTCGGCCTTTTTCACCTTCTCGCAGGCCGTGACGGTGCCCACGCGGATGTCCAGGCGCGCAAAGTCGTCGTAGGTGCACGGCTGGCCCACCGCCTTGGGGGTGAAGTTGTTCACGATGTTTTCCTGCTTGATGCGCTCCAGACGCTTGATTTGCGCCTCGATGACGCTGTCTTCGATTTTCTCGAAGAGCAGTTCAGGCTGTCCCACCTCGCTGCCGACGGCAAGGACGTCGATGCTGCCCAGTTTGTTCCAGTCGGCGCTGTCCAAGTTTCCACGGCTCGGTGTCGGCGAGGTATTTGTTGCCAATTCTCGCCAGGTTCATGGCGTCCTTGAGCGCGTCGCGGAAGTGGAACGTCTCGATGTTCTCGCTCAGCGTGTCGCGCACGTTCTGGAACTCGGCCAGCGTGGCGCGGTCGTAGTCGGTGAGGTCACCGGCGGCGGGCACATGGCCGTCGAAGTATTTGTGGGTGAGCACGATGGCGCGGTTCACGAAGTTGCCCAGGATTGCCACCAGTTCGCCATTGTTGCGCGCTTGGAAGTCGTGCCAGGTGAAGTCGTTGTCCTTGGTCTCGGGGGCATTGGCGGTGAGCACATACCGCAGCACGTCTTGCTTGCCCGGGAAGTCACGCAAGTACTCGTGCAGCCACACAGCCCAGTTGCGGCTGGTGGAGATTTTATCGCCCTCGAGGTTTAGAAACTCGTTGCTGGGCACGTTCTCGGGCAGTTGGTAGCCGCCGTGGGCGAGCAGCATGGCCGGGAAAATAAGGCAGTGGAACACGATGTTGTCCTTGCCGATGAAGTGGATGATGCGCGTGTCGGGCGCTTTCCAGTATTTCTCCCAGTCGTCGGGGCGCAGTTCGCGCGTGTTGCTGATGTAGCCTATGGGTGCGTCGAACCACACATAGCGCACCTTTCCCTCGGCACCCTCCACGGGCACGGGGATGCCCCAGTTCAGGTCGCGCGTCACGGCGCGGGGTTGCAAGCCGCCGTCGAGCCACGACTTGCACTGCCCATACACGTTGGGCTTCCACTCTTTGTGCTCCTCGAGAATCCACTGGCGCAGTTTCGGCTCCCACTTGTCGAGCGGCATGTACCAGTGCTTGGTCTCGCGCAGCACGGGCACGTTGCCGGTGATGGAACTGTGGGGATTGATGAGGTCGGTGGCGTTGAGGCTCGAGCCGCAACTCTCGCACTGGTCGCCATAGGCGTGCTCGTTGCCGCAGCGCGGACAGGTGCCTATGATATAGCGGTCGGCAAGCCACTGGTCGGCCTGCTCGTCGTAGTATTGCATCGACGTCTTCTCCACAAACTCGCCCTTGTCGTAGAGCGTGCGGAAGAACTCCGTGGCTGTCTGGCGGTGCATCTCGCTGGTGGTGCGGCCGTACACGTCGAAGGAGATGCCGAGTTCCGCCATCGAATCCTTGATGATGTTGTGGTAGCGGTCCACGATGTCTTGCGGGGTCACTCCCTCGCGCTGTGCCTTGATGGTGATGGGCACGCCGTGCTCGTCGCTGCCGCCAATCATCAGCACGTCCTCGCCGCGCAGACGCAGATAGCGGGTGTAGATGTCGGCAGGCACATACACGCCAGCCAGATGGCCAATGTGAACAGGGCCGTTAGCGTAGGGCAACGCTGTGGTGACCAGCGTGCGCGAAAAATGCTTCTTTTTTTCCATAATTTTCAATTTTCCACTGCAAAGTTAGTGCAAGCCGAGCGCAAACGCAAATTTATTTGCAGTTTGCCGAGGCGCTGCCTTAGAGACTCTAGAAGTTCTAGATGCTCTGGAAAAACTTTACTTTTTCGCTCGGCTGTGTGGAAAAAGCGGCGAGTGGGAGGTATTCAAAAACTCATTTTTACCTCACTTTTTACTCAATAATACCTCACTTTTTTGAAATAAGTACTTGAAAATTTGCATTCGCTTTATTCGCCAAATTATTTTTGCAACCTCAAAAGTTGCTAACCGCAATCGACACTGAAAAACAAACTTCACAAACAATAAATCAATACCAAGAAATGAAACGCACACAAAAATTACTCTTAATCGCACTCATGGCGCTGCTTGCCATTTCGGCCTTTGCGCAGGACCATGTGTACGTGCTCGGCCACGTGAACGGGATAAATGGATGGTATCCCTACCGTGACGGCGTGAACGAAATGACCTACCAAAATGGTCGCTACGTTCTCGATGCCACTATCGCCGATACGGATAACGGCTATGGCTATTTCAATTTTTCGACCTACGTGCTGGAGACCAGTCCGGAAACCGACCCAAATTGGAACTGGGACGCTGCGTGGGGAGCCATTAGTTCATCGCGTTTAGGTGCCGAGCAGGGTGATAAAGAGGTGGATTTGAGCAAACTTAACGAGACCCAATATCGTATACAGGCGGGCGATAATTCGTTCAAGGTACGCGCCGGACGTTATATTTTGTCGCTCGACCTTGCCAACCGTCAGTTGAGTGTGCGTCGCATGTATCTTATCGGTCATGTGAACGGCGACACCAGCAACCCGTGGAACACCGCTCAGGGCGTGTGGATGCCGTGGAATGGTCGCGTGTTCAGCGCCGAGGTCTATGTGAAGGGCCTTAACGAGGGCGACCCCAACGGCTATTTCACCATGGCGACCAACCTCGATGGCAATTGGGAAAATCTCTATCTCAATGGCGCCTCGAGTGCTACCGAGGAAGGCAACTACGTCATCACGCCCGAGACGGTGAACAACGGCCAGGCCATCGTGGGTTTGTCCACTGGTTCGTCGTCGCACACGATTAAGATTCCGGCAGGCTTCTACTTCCTTGAGGTGCTTGATCGCGGCACGCTCTATGTGACGCGTCACAACAACGTGCGTGCCAGCCTGTCGGTGCCCTCGGGCGACGTGAACGAGAACGCCACGGTGGAAATCACCAGCAACCTTGCCTCGATGGTGCAGGCCATCAACCCTGCCGAGACTGTTACCTACGAGTACAGCCTCGACGGCGGTGCCACCTACACCACCGGCAACAGTTTCGTGCTCACCACGCTGGGCGAGGTCGACGTGATGGCGCGTGTGCGTTGTGGACAAATCATGGCCACGGCGCAAGCCACCTATCATGTGCTTCCTCACATCGACGTGGAAACGCGCTGGCCCCTCAACGCCGAGAACTTCCCCGACGAGGCGCTGCGTGCCTATCTGTCGAGCGACGCTTGGATTAACTGGGGCGGTGCCACCGCCAACGTGTCGCAGCGCGAAATCGCTGCCCGCGGCACAGCCGACATCCTTGGTGACATCAAGGCCAACGGCTTTACCCGCGCCGACTTGGAGCGTGTGACGCGCATCGAAATCGTCAACAACGCCAATGTCGCCGACCTGACCGGTGTCGAGTTGTTCCCCAACCTCGACTGGCTCGTGGTGTCGGGCAACACGGCCACGACCATCGACTTGAGCAGCAATCCGCGTCTCACCTATGTGGATTTCAAGAATTCGGCCAACTTGGAGAGCGTGACCCTTCCTGCCACGACCTACGATGCTCAGGACCCGTTGAACCTGTCGCTTGACCTGTCGCACTGCGCGGCGCTGGCCACGCTCGACGTGTCGCATTGCACCACGCTCAATGGCCTGAACCTTGAGCACAGCGGCATCACCGAGGCTGGTTTCACCTTCGACCCCGCTGCTAACAGCCGCATCTGGAACCTCAACCTGAACTATCTGCAGTGGGCCAACGTGAGCGCTGTGGTGCATGACATGGCCAACCTGGGCATCCTGAGCGTGAGCCACAACAGTGCACTCAACGCCCTCGACCTGAGCGACAACGGCCAGTTGTGGGACATCAACGTGGACCACTGCGAGAACCTGAGCAGCATCGACCTGGCTCCCGCCATGCCTCTGATGTATGCCCTCACCATTGCCGACTGCCCCAAGTTGGGTGAGAACGACCCCGCTTACACGCTCAACATCAACGCTTATCCCACGGTGCAAATCGTGCACCTGCCAAATATCGGGCTGAAGACCCTGGCTGTGGACCAACTCACCAGCATGGAACTGCTCGATGTGAACCAGAATAGCATTCCCACGCTCGACGTGAGCGAGTGCAGCAGCCTGGAGACGCTGGAGTGCGCCAGCAACTGGATTATGAACTCGCTCACACTGTGCCCGAGTCTGAAGACCATCATGTGCAACCAGAACAACCTCTCGGCACTTGCCGTGGAAGGCTGCCCCGTGCTGGAACACCTGGAGTGCTGGGACAACTACATCACGTCGCTCAACCTCGCGGGTTGCTCCGAACTGAACTTCCTGGGTGCTGCCGACAACCGTTACCTCGAACTTGATGTGACGCACAACTCCAAACTCACCTGGCTCGACTGCTACAACAGTTTCCGTAGCCGCATTGAGCGTGACGGCGCCACCGACCCCACGTCGGCCGACAATAGCATCGCTACGCTCGACGTGAGCCAGAATTCTGTGCTTACCTACCTGCGCTGCGGCGACAACCACCAAATCGTGAGCCTCGACGTGACGCACAACCCCGTGCTGAAGACCCTCTCGTGTGAGCAGGACCGCATTCGTGGTCGTCTCAACACCGACTACAACCCCGTGCTGGAGACTCTGGTGTGCTGGGAGAACCTCAACATCGACGAGATTGACGTGAGCAGCAACCCCCTGCTCAAAGTGCTTGAGTGCGGCACCAACAAACTCACCAGCATCGACGTGTCGGCCAACCCGTTGCTCGAGGACCTCTCGTGCGAGAACAACAACATTCGCGACGTGAAAGTGCGTGGAAACAGGAATCTCACCAAGTTGGTGTGCAACAATAACAACCTCTACGAACTCGACGTGACCAACAACAGCAAGTTGCGCGAGTTGCACTGCAACGACAACCACCTGAACGCGCTCAACCTGGGCAACAACCCCATCGACATGACCGTGGTTCACTCGGCCGACGGTGTGCCTTACACCATCAACTTCAGCGCCAACCACAACGGCCGCCGCGTGCAAGCCGAGCGCACCAAGGTGTGGGGCGACCAGTACGTCGATTTCTTGCGCCTCGACGACAACGTGAGCGGTCTGGGCGACATGAACATCAAG
>CACWKM010000146.1 GCA_902761475.1 uncultured Bacteroidales bacterium | reverse complement strand
CAAGAGCCGCCAGCAACAGACCGATGAAAAGAAGTTGCACGTGTTCTTTCTTCATTGTTTTGCGTGTTTCATCCAACAAATCAGCCAGGCAGCACACGCGGTTGCGGGCCCCTGGCTGTAAAAATTGTGCCGTTGGCAAGGTCGCAAGAGTTCCGCTATCAGGGAATGAGACCGTAACTGCGGAACACCTTTTGAATCTTCTCCAAGGCGACGGTGACCTGCTCGCGCGTGTGGGTAGCCATGAGGCTGAAGCGGATGAGCGTGTCGGTGGGCGCCACTGCCGGCGAGACGACGGGATTGACGAAGATGCCCTCGTTGAACAAGTCGCGCACGATGGCAAACGTCTTGTTGTTGTCGCGCACATAGAGCGGAATGATGGGCGTCTCGGTGTGGCCAATCTCGCAACCCATTTCACGGAATCCCTCGAGGGCATAGTTGGTGATGTCCCACAGGTGCTGCTGACGCTCGGGCTCGGTGAGCATGATGTCGAGCGCGGCATTCACGGCTGCCGTCGAGGCCGGGGTGATGCTGGCGGTGAAGATGTAACTGCGCGAATGGTGGCGCAGGTAGTTGGTGATGGTGCTGTCGGTGGCGATGAAGCCTCCCAGCGAAGCAAACGACTTGCTGAAGGTGCCCATGATGAGGTCCACCTCGTCGGCAAGGCCAAAGTGGTGGCAAACGCCACGACCGCCCTCGCCAAACACGCCGATGCCATGAGCCTCGTCAACCATGATGCTCGCATTGTACTTGTGAGCCAGGTCCACGATGTCGGGCAGTTTGCACACGTCGCCCTCCATAGAGAACACGCCGTCGGTGACGATGAGTTTCACGCGGTCGGGCTCGCAACGCTTGAGTTGAGCCTCCAGCGACGCCATGTCGTTGTGCTTATACTTGAGCGAGTTGCTGAACGACAGGCGACGTCCCTCAATAATCGAGGCATGGTCCTGCTCGTCCCACAAGATGTAGTCGTCGCGCCCCGTGAGGGTGCTCACCACACCCAGGTTCACGCCAAAGCCGGTGCTATAAATCATCGCGTCCTCCTTGCCCTCATAGTCGGCAAGGCGGCGCTCCAACTGCTTGTGGATGTCGAGGGTACCGTTAAGGAACGGGGAACCGGCGCAACCAGTACCATACTTACGAATGGCTTCGATAGCCGCTTCCTTAATCTTCGGGTGATTCACAAGACCCGTGTAACAGTTTGAGCCAAACATGAGCACCTTCTTGCCATTGATAATCACCTCGGTGTCCTGCTCGCTCGAGATGGCACGGAAATAGGCGCGCTCGCAACATTGCAGGCTGCAAAGATAATAAATTATCTCCAAAAAACTGTTAAAATGCGCACAAAATCAACAACAAAAACTACAAATTAACGGTTAAGGTTGATGATGGCGCGGGGATTAAATGTCATTTGAACAACTTATTGTGGCGGATGAAAAGATAACAACAAGCCATTAAAATCACTGATAGTGACACAGCGATGGGGAAGCCCAGCCACCAACTCTCCATGCCGTTAGGAACATTCATCCCATAATAACCCGCAATCACTGTCGGGACCATCAGCAAGATGGTCACCACAGTCAAGGTCTTCATGATGCGATTCAGGTTGTTACCAATCACCGACGCATAGGTGTCCTGCTGACGGTCTAGGATGTCGTTGTAGATACCAGCCGTGTCAATCGCTTGCTGGGTCTCAATCTCCACATCCTCGAGCAAGTCCTCATTGTAAGGCAGTGTGCGCAGTCGCAACTTGAGTCGAGCCAGCACCATCGCATTGCCCTTGAGTGAGGTAATAAAATAAATCAAGAATTTGCCAATTCCCATCATGCGCATCAACTCGTCGTTGTCCATCTTTTGTTCCAGCCGGCCTTCGGCAACATTCATCATGTTGCTCATGTGTTTGAGGTATTTCAAGTACCACACCGACGATGACAGCATGAGCGACAACAGCAGGTCATAACCCTTGACCGACTTTAAGTGTCGACGTCGGCTCCACTTAATAAAATCGTTAATCACCTCATTATCATAGTAACTGACAGTAACGAAAACGTCGTCGCGTATTAAGATAGCGAGTGGGGCTGTCGAGAAGACGGTCTCTCCATCTTCGTCGAGGCTCTTTGATGGTACGCGAATAAAAACCAACAGCCAATTGTCCTCGTGGTCAACACGTGGGCGTTCTTCAACGTCTTTGGCATCGTCGATGAAATCTAATGGCACGGCAAAGCGTTCCTGTAGCATAGCCAATTCTTCCGAATCGGGCGAGATAGCATTCACCCAGCACCCAGATTTCCATTGGTTCAGTTCGTTGAACCCATCGTTGCATTTTAAGTAATTTATCATCTTTTACCTTCTGTTTTCTATTGTTTGCGCGCTCGCAACATTGCAGGCTGCAAAGATAATAAATTATCTCCAAAAAACTGTTAAAATGCGCACAAAATCAACAACAAAAACTACAAATTAACGGTTCCCATACCTCTAATTCCTCTGGTACGTCCTCGCGGCGACGCCCCCCACCACCGTTTTCCACTAGGGGCAACAAAGGTGCAAGTTTTGTAGGGTTTAAATGAGGATATTTCACGAGAAGTTTGTAACTTTGTAGCCACAAGTTAACTTTCAACCACATTTATCACCTTATAAGGAAACCACTAATGGAACCACTCTTTGAAGACCTCCGCTCTCGTGCCGTGGCATGCCCGCAGCGCATCGTTCTCCCCGAGAGCACGGAGCCTCGCACCTTGCGTGCCGCCGACCGCATCCTCGCCGACGGCGTGGCGCAAGTCATCCTCATCGGCGCCCGCGACAACATTCTGCAGGCCGCCGCCGACCTCAACCTCACACACATCGACCAAGCCGCCATCATCGACCCCACCGACGAGGCAGTCATGGAGCCATACGCCGAACTGTTCTACGAACTTCGCAAGAACAAGGGCGTCACCCTCGACGACGCGCGCCGCAAAGTGCAAGACCCGCTCTACCTGGGTTGCCTGCTCATCAAGCACGGCGATGCCGACGGACAAGTGGCCGGTGCCCAGAACGCCACCGGCAATGTGCTGCGCGCCGCATTCCAGGTGCTCAAGACGGCACCCGGCGTGAGCACAGTGAGCGGCGCATTCATCATGATGCTCCCCGAGGGCTCGCCCTACGGCGAACGCGGCATCATGGTCATGGCCGACTGCGCCGTGGTCCCCGACCCCGACGCCAAGCAACTGGCCGAGATTGCCGTCTTGGCCGAAGCCACCGCGCGCAACATCGCCGGCATCGACCCCAAGGTGGCTATGCTCAGTTTCTCGACCAAGGGTAGCGCAAGCCACGAGCGTGTGGACAAGGTGGTAGAAGCCACCCGTCTGGCGCGCGAGATGAATCCCGCCATGCACATCGACGGCGAACTGCAAGCCGATGCCGCCCTGGTGCCCAGCGTGGCAGCCAGCAAAGCCCCCGGCAGCGACATCGCCGGACATGCCAACGTGCTCGTGTTCCCCGACCTGGGAACCGGAAACATCGCCTACAAACTGGTGCAGCGTCTTGCCGGAGCAACGGCCGTGGGCCCCATCCTCCAAGGACTGGCAGCGCCCGTGAGCGACCTCTCAAGAGGATGCAGCGACGAGGACATCTACAAGACCATCATCATCACTTGCAACCAAGCCATCGCCAAGAAATAATTTCACACACAACCATATCACTTAACATTTTACCTCACATGAACATCTTAGTGCTGAACTGCGGCAGTAGCTCCGCAAAATACAAACTGATTGAAATCAAGGAGAACAAGACGCTCGCCGAAGGCGGCGTGGAGAAAATCGGTCTGCCCGACGCATTCATCAAACTGAAATTTGACGACGGTTCCAAGAAGAACATCGACCTGGACATCACCGACCACAAGGGCGCCATCAAGGCTATCCTCGACGTGCTCACTCACCCCGACTACGGCTGCATCAAGAGTTTCGACGAAATCGACGCCGTGGGTCACCGCGTGGTGCATGGCGGCGAGAAATTCAGCCAGAGCGTGCTCATCACCCCCGAGGTGAAAGCCATGATTCGTGAGTGCTATGGCATCGCGCCGCTTCACAATCCAGTGAACATGGCCGGCATCGAGGCCATCGACGCCATTCTGCCCGACGTGCCCCAGGTCGCCGTGTTCGACACCGCGTTCCACCAGACCATGCCGGCAGCCGCCTACCGCTATGCACTGCCCGAGAAGTACTACAACGAGGACCACGTGCGCCGCTACGGCTTCCACGGCACCAGCCACCGCTTTGTCTCGCGCCGCGTGTGCGAGATGCTCGGGGTGGACTATAAGGAGCAAAAAATCGTGTGCTGCCACATTGGCAACGGCGCCAGCATCAGCGCCATCGTGGGCGGCAAGAGCATCGACACCTCCATGGGCCTCACCCCCACCGAGGGACTGATGATGGGCACACGCGTGGGCGATGTGGATCCCGGAGCACTGCTCTACATCATGGACAAGTATGGCATCACCCCCAAGCAGATGATTGGCATCGTGAACAAGGAGAGCGGCGTGCTGGGCGTGACCGGACTCTCGAGCGACATGCGCGAAATCGTGGACGCCGCCGAGCATGGCGACGCCAAGGCGCAACTTGCCCTCGACATGTATGAATTGCGCATCCTCAAGTACATCGGCGCCTATGTGGCCGAGATGAACGGCGTGGACATCATCGCCTTCACCGGTGGCGTGGGCGAGAACCAGACCGGAACGCGCCTGAACGTGTGCCGCCAACTGGAGTACCTGGGCGTGAAAATCAACGAGGCCGAGAACGAGCGCCTGTGGCACGGCAAGGAAGGCGTCATCAGCACCCCCGACAGCCGCGTCAAGGTGGTGGTCGTGCTCACCGACGAGGAGTACATGATTGCCCGCGACACCGAGGCCATCGTCGAAGGCCGCACACTCTAATCCTCACCCCCGCCAAAACGCGCGTTTGGCGCGAGCGATTAGTTAATTAAAGTTAAATAATCAGTCACTTGCAAGCCCGTCCTTAAGGGGTCGCTTGCCAAGTGACTGATTTTTCGTACCTTTGCGCACCGATTATTTCCAACACAACAACAGCGGGACGGCACAATGCAACATTTGGCCGTGTTTATTTGTGCGCCGAACGCTATTTAGTTAATTTATTATTAGGAATTTAAAAGTGGATACTTTAAGTTACAAGACCATTTCGGCTAACGCCGCAACCGTCCAAAAAGAGTGGGTAGTTGTCGATGCTACCGACCAGGTATTGGGCCGTCTGTGCGCAAAGGTTGCAAAACTGTTGCGCGGCAAGTACAAGCCCAACTTCACGCCGCACGTAGACTGTGGTGACAATGTGATTATTATCAACGCCGACAAGGTGCGCATGACCGGCAAAAAGTGGACCGACCACGAGTATGTGCGCTATACCGGCTATCCCGGTGGCCAGCGCTTCAGCACTCCCGCCGAACTCATGGCAAAGTCGCAGCGTCGCGGCGCCAAGGCTGGTATGCACCCCCTGTTCCTGCAGGTGCTCAAGGGCATGCTCCCCAAGAATCGTCTGGGAGCCAAGTTGCTCAAGAACGTGTATGTGTACAATGGCGGCGAGCATCCCCACCAGGCTCAAACCCCTAAGGCAATCGACATCAACAAACTGAAATAACAGGGAATGACTATGGATATTATCAATGCAACCGGTCGCCGCAAGGCCGCTATCGCACGCGTGTACCTGAAAGAAGGTAACGGCACCATCACCATCAACAAGCGCAAACTCGAGGACTACTTCCCCTCGCCCATTCTGCAATTCATCGTCAAGCAACCGCTCAGCACCCTCGAAGTCGTCGAGAAGTACGACATCAACGTGAACCTCGTGGGTGGCGGTTACAAGGGACAAGCCGAGGCACTGCGCCTGGCTATCGCCCGCGCACTGGTGAAAATCAATGCCGACGACAAGAGCGCACTGCGCAAGGAAGGTTTCATCACTCGCGACCCGCGCGCCGTCGAGCGTAAGAAACCCGGACGTCCCAAAGCACGCAAGCGCTTCCAGTTCAGCAAGCGTTAAGCATTATTGGCTGGAACAACACACGAGTTTAGTATCTAAACCGCACAGACTCACAACGCTGACTGCCCTAAACAAGCGGTGGCTACTATGCGGTTGAGTTCACAAAATGAAGAAAGTAAACAAACACAACAAAACACAACAAAACAATGCAAATACCGAGTTTTGACCAATTACTGGAGGCTACCTGCCACTTCGGTCACCTGAAACGCAAATGGAATCCCGCTATGGCTCCCTACATCTTCATGGAGCGCAACGGTATCCACATCATCGACTTATACAAAACGCAAGCCAAACTCGAAGAGGCTGCCAACGCACTGCGCAACATCGCACGCGACGGTCGCAAGATTCTCTTCGTGGCAACCAAGAAGCAGGCCAAGCAGGTCATCACCGACCGTGCTGCTTCGGTGGGAATGCCCTTTGTCGTTGAGCGCTGGCCGGGTGGTATGCTCACCAACTTCGCCACTATCCGCAAGGCTGTGAAGAAAATGGATGCCATCGACAAAATGATGAAGGATGGCACTTTCGACAACATGGCAAAGCGCGAGCGTCTGCAAATCACGCGTCAGCGTGCCAAACTCGAGAAGAACTTGGGCAGCATCGCCAGCATGAACCGCCAGCCCGCCGCCTTGTTTGTGGTCGACGTGCTCAAGGAGCACATCGCCGTGGCCGAGGCTAACCGTCTGGGTATCCCCGTGTTTGGCATCGTCGACACCAACAGCGACCCCAACAGCGTGGACTTCGTGATTCCCGCCAACGATGACGCTTCGAAGTCGATCGACCTCATCCTTGCCACCGTGTGCGAGGCTATCAACGAGGGTCTGCAGGAGCGCAAGGTCACCGAGGCCGACAACGCTGCCGAGGCTGCCGAGGAAGAGGCTGCTGCCGCTCCCGAGCGCGAGCGTCGTCCACGTCGTGAGCGTGCACGCCGTCGCATCAGCGAGGTCAAGGAGGAGGCTGCTCCCGCTATCGAGGAGGCTCCCGCTGCCGAGTGAGCATCACAGTAATTACACATCTTTTTTAAAAACAAACACAACACTTCCAAGAATATCATGGCAGTAACTATCAATGATATCAAGAAACTGCGCGACATGACCGGTGCAGGCTTGAGCGACTGCAAGAAGGCTCTCATCCTGGGTAACTTCGCCGCTATCGTGGCGCTGAAATGCGAGACCGACTTCGTGGCCAAGAACGAGAAGTTCGTGGCACTGGCTAAGTGCATCCTCGATGCCGCTCTTGAGGCTCAGCCCAAGAACATCGACGAACTCAACGCACTTGTCATCGACGGCAAGACCGTGGCCGAGCACATCACTGCACTCAGCGGTATCACTGGCGAGAAGATGGAGATTGGTGCCTACGAGTGCCTCAGCGCTCCCGCCATCGCTGTCTACAACCACTTCAACGGCATGCTCGCCGCTATGGTGGCGTTCAACCAGGACAACGTGAACCCCGAGGTGGCTAAGGCTATCGCCATGCAGGTGGCTTCGATGAACCCCATGAAGGCTACTCGCGACCAAATCGAGCAGAAGGTCATCGACGAGGAACTCAACGTGGCCATCGAGAAGACCCGCGCCGAGCAAGTGAGCAAGGCTGTGGCTGCCGCTCTCAAGAAGGCTGGCTACAACGCTTACTACTGCGAGACCGAGGAGCACATGGACGAGGCCATTCGCAAGGGATACATGACCCCCGAGCAGGTGGAGGACGCCAAGCGCATCAAGGAAGAGACCGCTGCCGCTAAGGCTGCCAACATGCCCGAGCAGATGATTCAGCAAATCGCTCAGGGCCGTCTGGGCAAGTTCTTCCAGGAGAACGTGCTCATGGAGCAGGAGTTCGAGGCTGGTGAGAACAAGGAGACCGTGGCACAATATCTTGCCAAGGCCGACAAGGACCTCAAGGCCATCGACCTGAAGCGTGTCAACCTCAACGTGGACTAATTTCACGCTGAGAAAATTCCGCACACAAGCGGCTCGGTTACGCACACGCGGCCGAGCCGCTTTATTTTAAATCGGCATTTCACAACACATGCTCAAGGAACATCAACACACGTTCTATCTCGCTGCCGGAGAGTGCAACCCCGAGGGGGAGATGCCGCTCGGCATGCTCATGAACAGAATCATTGAGATGGCCACCGCCCATGCCAACAAGTGGGGGGTGGGCTACGAGCGCCTCATCAAGGACAACCACGCCTGGGTGCTCTCGCGTGTCACCATAGAGGTCACGCGGTACCCGCGCGTGAACGAGCAATACACGATTGTCACATGGATCGAGGGCTATAACCGCTACTTCTCGCAGCGTAATTTCGAATTGCTCGACGCCGATGGCAACACGCTGGGATTTGCGCGCACCATCTGGATGGTGATTGACCTCACCACGCGGCAAGGCGTCAACATCGCCGAACTGCAATACATCAGCCAGAACGTGTCGCCGCGACCCTGCCCCATCGAGCCGGCCACAAAAATGGCCGCCGTAGCACCCATACGGAGCGCAACGCACGACTTCGTCTATTCCGATTGCGACTTCAACCGCCATGTGAACACCGTGCGCTACATCGACCTGCTCATGAACCAGTTCTCGATGGACACGCACGACCAGATGCAAGTGCGTCGCCTCGAGATGGCCTTTGTGAGCGAGAGTTACTATGGCCAGCAGGCCACCGTGCTTGTCGACGACCACGACATGGCCGACTGCCGCGCCGAGATTGCCGTAGATGGCAAAGCACATGTGCGCGCGCGACTCATGTTCGCACCACGCACCGTCACGACACAATGAACGAGTTCACCACCACACTGCTTCAATGGTATGCCGCCCATCGCCGCGACCTCCCCTGGCGCGACGTGGCCGACCCTTATGCCGTGTGGTTGAGTGAAATCATCTTGCAACAGACGCGCATCGACCAGGGCCGGGCCTACTGGGAGCGGTTTATGCTGCACTACCCCACTGTGCAAGCGCTCGCGGCAGCCAGCGAGGACGAGGTGATGCGACTGTGGCAGGGACTGGGCTATTATAGTCGTGCCCGCAATCTCCACGCGGCGGCAAAACAAATCGCCGCGCTGGGGACATTTCCCAGCACGCTCGAGGCTATCGCCGCGCTGCCCGGTGTGGGGCCTTACACGGCTGCCGCCATCGCGTCGTTCGCCTTTGGGCTCCCCGTGGCAACAGTCGACGGCAACGTCTATCGCGTGCTGGCACGCCACTTCGGCATCGACACGCCCATCAACACCACTGCGGCACGCCACGAATTCACCGCCTTGGCACAATCTCTGTTGCCGCACGACCGACCCGCCGACTTCAACCAGGCGATGATGGACTTTGGCGCCACATGGTGCACCCCCACCACGCCGCGCTGCGCCGAATGTCCGTTTGCCATCACCTGCGAGGCACGCGCCACGGCACGTGTCGACGAACTGCCCGTGAAACAGCGCAAATTACAAATCAAGCAGCGCCACATGGCATTTGTCTACACCCACTGCCGGGGACACTTCGCATTGCGCCGTCGTGGCGCGGGCGACATTTGGCAGGGATTGTGGCAGCCGCCATTCATCGACGACTTTGCGCTGCCGCTCGACGAGAGCAATCTCACACTGCTTGCACACGGTGTGAAGCACGTGCTCACCCATCAAGTCATCACCGCCGACTTCTACCTGATGGAGTGCGACCAGCGACCGCCACTGCCTCCCGAGTATCGCTGGATACCCGATGACGACCGCGACCGCTATGCCGTGCCACGCCTCGTGTCGCGTCTTTATGCCTTGCTGCACGAGTAGAGCGGCAATAGGACAGAAAAAGCAATGGGCCATCTCGATTGAGACAGCCCATTGCTTTTTCCTATCGTTAAGTAACGTAATTATTTCTTCTCCACCTTGTTATAACGCTTGTTGAGGCCTTCAATCACCTCGTCGGTCACGTCATACTTGGGGTCGATATAGAGCACTGCGCTTTTGTTCAGCACCATGTCGAAGCCTTTCTTCTTGGCATACACCTTCATGAAGTTTTCAATGCTGTCCTGAAGTTGAATTTGGCTTTGCGTCATCTCGTTCTGGATGGTCTGCTGCAGACCGGCGAGATAGTTCTGCGCATCGTTCTGCATCTTTTGCAGTTTGGCATTGTCGGCATTCACGCTCTCCTCGTTGAGGTAGCCGTTGTTCTTATACTTTTGCTCCATGGCACTGGCGAACTTGGTGATTTCGGCGCGACGCTGATTCTCGGCAGCATCATACTTGTTCTGGTGGCGGAGCATCGCTTCGTTGATGTCCTTTGCCAGATTGTAGTTGTTAAGCAGCGAGTCGCCATCGACGTAGCAAATCTTGAGTGTCTCTATCGCCGGACTGGCGGTGGCAGCAGCATCCTTTTTCGGTTTTTCATTGCAAGCCATCAGGCCTGTCATCAGTGCCAACACGACGGCAATAGCCGTAAAGTGGTTTGTGAACTTCATTTCGTCAAGTTGTAAAATATCTAATTGTTATTTATAAAATC
>CACWKM010000145.1 GCA_902761475.1 uncultured Bacteroidales bacterium | reverse complement strand
CCACATGGTTCAACATTCACCACTGGCTCACCTTCTTAAACCAGGAAACACCCGTGTTCACTGGCGTGGAACGCATCGCCCGCAAAATGCATCAGGCGGTGTTCTATGTCGACGTGGAGTGCGTCAAGCGCGGCTACTATCGCGCGCGGCTCGTCCCCATCACCCTCGATGCCGCCACCCTGCCCGAGCACGCCGTGGTGAACCGCTATTTCGAACTGTTGGAGCAAACCATCAACCACGCGCCACAATACTGGCTGTGGAGCCACAACCGCTGGAAACGCACCCGCGAAGAGTTCGACCGCAACTTCGAGGTGGTGGGAGGAAGGGTCGTGGCTAAAAAAACGGCAGCACAGGATTAACTTAACGAGGTTAGACACAATCTAATATATCACCAATCGCATTATCATTCACATCATCATTTTACGACTATGAAACGAGTGAATTTATTGTTTGCGGCTGCCATTGCCGCATTGTGTTTGGGCGCACCGCAACAGGCCGAGGCCCAGATACTATCGATTAACCAACTCGAAGAAAGCATTGAGGATAGCGAAAACGCCATCAAGGAACGCCAGGATGCCATCAAGGACATTGAGAGCAAAATCAAAGAGCACAAAGATGCCATCAAGGAGTTGGAGAAGCAGAAGAAACAACTGCAAAGCGAAATCAAGCAGCACACCAACGCGCGCAAGGTGACCCACGCCACCCGCGACAACAAGGTGTTTGACGACGAGGTGAGCGCAGTCCTGCTCGTGCCCTTCAACAAGGCCGACGTGAACGAGGCGCTCAAGAGTTTTGAGGGCATGGAGACCAAAGAGGTTCTCAAGAAAAAGCAACTCGTGGAGAACTATGGCAGTTACACGAAAGAACTGAAAAACTTCCTGGAGTCACAGCGCACCGTCTTCGAGAGCGAGCACTGGGCACTGCAAACCGTGCAGAGCGAAGTCTACAAGAAGTTTGAGAAGGGGCTCAAGGGCACCAAGTACTACAAAATCTACGACAAAAAGGAGAAAAACCCGTCGATTGAATATCTGGACCGCGTGATGGACAAGATCACCCATTTCAAGAATGGTGGCTTGAAGAACAAGGCAGCCTTCGACGAGATTATCGAGATGCTCTATGCCGACTGACCGTAGCACGCATTGCCGCATGCTGCGCCACGACCCGCTGGCTCCGCTGGTAGCACTGGTGTGGAACCTGCTGCTGGTGTATGTGAGTTATGCGGTCGCCCGTGTGGCATTCTTCGCCCTCAATCACGAGTTGCTCGCACCCGCCATGGCACAGGGCAGTGTGAGCGACTTGTTGCGTGGCGCCTTGCTCTTCGACAGCAGTGCCATCGCCTATACCAACGCACTCTATGCGCTGCTCATGCTGCTGCCGCTGCACCTCAAGGAGCGACCGGGCTACCACCGCGCGCTCAAGTGGCTGTGGATTGTCGTGAACGGCATTGCACTGGTAATGAACCTTGCCGACGCCACCTATTTCCCCTACACCCTGCGCCGCACGACGAGCACGGTGTTTGGCGAATTTGCCCACGAGGGCAACATGGCGGCCATCATTGGCGGCGAGATGCTGCGACGGTGGTATCTCGTGATACTCGCAGTGGCCATGATTTGGGCCATGTGGAAACTCTATGCCCGCCCGCAACTCGACCACAGGCGCGTGCACATCGTGCGCTACACGCTCACCATGCTCGTGGCCGTGGTGCTCGCCAGCGGATTGTGCGTGGGCGCCATGCGCGGAGGATTCACCACCGCGGTGAGGCCCATCACGGTGAGTAATGCCGCACAATATGTCACGCGACCCATCGACGCCGCGCTGGTGCTCAACACCCCCTTCTCGATGATGCGCACGCTGGGCAAGGACGTGTTCCGCGACCCGCACTACTATGCCTCCGAGCAAGACCTTGAGGCCGTCTATACACCGCTTCACGTGCCCGCCGACAGCGTGGCAATGACCCCGCGCAACGTGGTGGTGCTCATCGTGGAGAGTTTTGGCAGGGAATACATCGGTGCGCTCAACCACGACCTCGATGGCGGCAAGTATCAAGGCTACACGCCGTTTGCCGACTCACTCGTGGCACGCAGCGTCACCTTCATCCACACCTATTGCAACGGTCGCAAGAGCATCGACGGCATGCCCAGCATCCTGTCGGGCATCCCCATGATGGTGGAACCCTTCTTCCTCACCCCGGCATCGATGAACGAGGTGAGCGGGCTTGCCGATGTGCTGGGACGTGAGGGCTACCAGACCGCCTTCTTCCATGGAGCGCAAAACGGCAGCATGGGATTTCAAGCCTTTGCGCGCCACACGGGATTTCAAGCCTATTACGGCCGCACGGAGTTCAACGCCGACCCGCATTACCGCGGCGACGAAGACTTCGACGGCACGTGGGCCATCTGGGACGAGCCGTTCCTGCAATTCTATTGCGACCGTATGAGCGAGATGCGCCAGCCATTCATGACCGCCGTGTTCACCGCCTCGTCGCACCACCCGTTCGTGGTGCCACAGGAGTTGGAGGACTCGTTGCCCGCCGGACCGCTGGCCATTCACCGCTGCATACGCTACACCGACCGTGCCCTGCGCCTGTTCTTTGAGCGCGCACAGCAGCAGCCGTGGTTCAAGAACACCATCTTCGTGCTCACCAGCGACCACACCAACATGAGCAATCATGCCGAGTATCAGACCGACCTGGGCTCATTTGCCTCGCCCATCATCATCTACGATGCCAGCGGCGAACTGCAACCGGCCGTCATCGACAAGGTGGCGCAGCAAATCGACATCATGCCCACCGTGCTGGGGCTTATGCACTACGGCAAGCCGTATCTGGCCTTTGGCATTGACGTGCTGAACACGCCGGCGCCCCTCACCTGGGCCATCAACTACCTGAACGGCATCTATCAGTATGTGCAAGACGGCTACGTGCTTCAGTTCGACGGCTCGCGCACCGTGGGGCTCTATGCCCTCGATGACCGCCTCATGCAGCACAATTTGGCCGGTCAGGCGCCACTCGCGCAGCGGCAAGCCGCCATGGAGCGCATGGTCAAAGCCATCATCCAGCAGTACATGATGCGCATGAACACCGACAGGCTCACCAAGTGACCCGCTCGATGCGACAAAGGTAGCGGCGAGAAGCACCTCATGTGTCTCTCGCCGCTACGTTTGTGTGTGTGCGTGTCGTGGCTTTACCAACTTGCGCCGCCACCGCCACCGCCGAAGGAGCCCCCGCCAAAACCGCCAAAACCGCCGCCGCTGCTGTGCGAGCCACCGCCGCCCCACGACGAGCGACCGCCGCCCCACGTGCCGCTTCCGTGGCCACTGCTATAATTGACGTATTTGTCGGGCAAGAAGTAGCCGATGACAATGATGGCAATCACCAACAAGAGGATGATGTATAAAACCACCATAACCTCTTCGCCATCCTCGTCGGAATATTTGTTCTTTTCGAGGTATTTCTCGGCAGGGTATTCGCCAGCAGCAATCGGCGAGACCACCCTCACGGCGGCCCACACGCCGGCGTTGTAGTCGTCATTCTTGAAATGAGGTATCATCTCTCGCTTGACCACCATCGTGCACAACGCATCGGGCAGCGCGCCCTCAAGGCCATAGCCTGGTGCGATGAACGCCTGTCCGGCGCTGCCGCTGGTCTTGGGCTTGATGAGCATCACCACGCCATTGTTGGTGCCTTTTTGCCCCACGCCCCACTTGCGGCCCAACTGGGTGGCATAGTCCCAGGGCTCGAGGTCGTCGAGCGACGCCACGGTGACCACGACAATCTGGTTGCCCGTGGTGTTGGACAAGTGGCGCAGGCTATCTTCGAGCGCGCTCACGTCGCCCAGCACGCCGGCAAAGTCGTTGACCAGGCGTGGCGGGTCGGGGCGGTCGGGGATGGCTCCCCACGCCGCCATGCTGGCACACACGGCCACCAGCAGGCACACGATGCGATTAGTCCACCTCTTCGTCATAACTCACTTCGTTGCTCAGTTCGTTCTTGTCGTCGGGCTCGGCCGGAAAATACTTGCCCAGCACGTCGCCCATGCGAGCGATGCTCTCACACAGCGCGTCCACCACCTTGCCCTCTTGCAAGGCCTGCACCAGTTGGCGCACCTCGTCGTCCCACAACCCCTTGGGCACCACGGCGTTGATGCTCGTGTCGCCCAAGATGGCCAGGCGGCGGTCGTCGTAGGCCACAAAGATGAGCACGGCGTTGCGATGCCGCGTGGCATAGAGGCCCAAGCCGTTGAACACACGCTCGGCACGGCGCATCACGTCGCCCCGGCAGTGCGGGGTCACATGCACGCATATCTCGCCGCTCGTGCATCGCTCGGCAACCGTGATGGCTTCGGCGATGCGGCGCTGACCCTCAAGGGGTATGAAATCTTCAAGCACCATCTTTTTTAATGATGAATTAGGAATTATGAATTATGAATGATGGGCATTTCTCATTCATAATTCCTAATTCCTAATTACTTAAAATTCCACTGTGGGAGCCTTTTCGGCACCCGCTTGGGCCTCAAATGCGGCCTTGGTCTCAAAGCCAAATATGCCGGCAAGCACATTGGCCGGGAACTGGCGGATGGCCACGTTGTAACTTTTCACCGCCTCGTTGAAGTCCTTGCGCGACACGTTGATGCGGTTCTCGGTGCCCTCAAGTTGCTGCTGCAACGCCATGAATTGCTCGTTGGCCTTGAGGTCGGGATAAGCCTCGCTCACGGCGATGAGACGGCTCAGCGCATTGCTGATTTCGCCTTGAGCGGCCTGGAACTTCTGCAACGAGGCCTCGTCGAGGTTGTCGGGAGCGGGCCTCCATCACAGCCTCGAGCGTCTCTTGCTCGTGCTTGGCATAGCCCTTGACGGTGTTCACCAGGTTGGGGATGAGGTCGGCGCGACGCTGATAGTCGCTCTGCACGGCGGCCCACGCGGTCTTCACGCTCTCCTGTTGCTCAACAAATCCGTTGTAGGTTCCCTTGACCCAACCATAAGCCAGCGCACCCACTACAAGCACGACCAGAAGAATCAATAAACAGCCTTTTTTCATAATGATTAGTTCGATTATTGGTTATTGGTTAACAATTTTGATGTGATTCTATTCGTGAGGTGTAAAGTTACAAATTTCTACCGATAGTCATGCAAGAATTGTGCCAAAAATCACTAACTTTGGGGTCATGATGAGAATGTTTCACCACATAGTGCTTGCCGCGGTGTGCGCCTTGTCGCTTGCCGTGAACGCCTGCGGCGGTTTCCACGCCACAGCCGATGGTCAGGTGGAGGCATGCCTGCTCACGCTCGACAGCCTCGTGAGCGACACCATGCCCCGGCAACACAAGCCGGCGGAGGGCGCAGGATTGGCGGCACGCTACCACCACTACGACAAACTCATCTTTGACTCGGCCTACAAATATGCTGGGCTGTGCATCGACAGTTGCCAACTGCGCGGCGATGATGCCGGAACGGCGTTGTGGCGGCTCTACAAAGTGCGCGCCCTCACCTCGGCAGCCTTGTTCGACGAGGCCACGGCACTGCTCGACTCGGTCAATCCCAAGGACCTGCGGCCCGAGGATTTGCCGCAATACTACAACCGCCTGTGCGTGCTCTATCTGTTCAAGGGACAATTTGCCCAGGGCACGCCCTATGCCGCCCTCTACAACGACAGCGTGCAGCACTACCGCGAGGCAGTGCTCTCGACTGCCGACAGCACCACGTTTCTCTACCGCAGCACACTGGCCAACGCCACCTGCGACAAGGGCGACGTGGACGCCGCCATCGCCATGACCGAAGACCTGCTCGCCACACTCACGCCGGGCACGCACGACTACTCGGTGGCTGCCATCACGCTGGCCATTTTCTATGGCAAGCGTGGCGACAATGACCGCCAAATGCTGCTGCTGGCACAAAGCGCCACCAGCGACATCAAGGGGCACATCATGGAAACCAGCGCGCTGCGCGAACTCTCGGCCATGCTCTTCGAACGCGGCGACGTGGAGCGCGCCTACTCCTACCTCAAGCGCAGCATCGCCGACGCCAACACCTACGGCACTCGCCTGCGCAACGCGCAGGCAGCAGCCATCGTGCCACACGTGGTCGAGGTATATGAGAGCAAACAACAGCGACAGCAACAGCGCATCACCACCCTGCTCTACTGCATGATGGCGCTGGTGGCGGCGCTGGTGATTGCCTTTGCCCTCACGCTATGGCTGCAGCGCAAACTGCGACAAGCCAATGCCCGACTGAACGCTGCCAACGACGAGCAGCGCCGCACCCTCACCATGCTCCAGCAGGCCTATGCCCAGTTACACGAAACGAGCGGCATCAAGGAGCAATACCTGGCGCGCCTGCTCGCATTGTGCTCCACATTCATCGAGGATGCCCACGACCAGTGGCGACGCGCCTCAAAGTGGCTGCGCGACGGCAAGCAGCGCGAACTCAAGACCATGCTCACCACCGACAATGCCTATGCCCAGAACACCAAACTTTTCCACCAAAACTTCGACGCGGCTTTCCTGAACATCTATCCCGGATTTGTGGAGGCAGTGAACGCCCTGCTACGCCCCGACGAGCAAATCGTCGTGGACGAGAACGAGCGCCTGTCGTCCGACTTGCGACTGCTGGCGCTCATGCGACTGGGCATCACCGACAACGCACAAATTGCCAGCATCTTGCGCACCAACGTGACCACCATCTATTCCTATCGCTCGCGGCTACGCAGCCGGGCCATCGACAAGGCCACCTTCGAGGACGACGTGATGCACATCGACGCCTAACAAAAAAATATAGTGAATCCAGCCGAAACCAGACTCACTATATCACCTCTATTGTATTTACTTACTACTTCTTCTCCCAGGGGAAGAGTCCTTGGCTCTCGCTCTTGATAATCACGGGCATGCCCACATAGGCATACTTCTCCTTGAGGGTGATGATGTCGGCGTCGCGCAGGCGTATGCAGCCCTCGCTGGCACGTCCGGGCACCGAACTCTCGTTGTTGGTGCTGCCGTGGATGCCTATGCCGCTATGGCCGGGGGTCTCCAGGCGCAGGAACCAGTGGCCGTAGGCCAAGATGTTGCCGCGGCCGTCCTTGAAGTCGTGCTTCCATGTGGACGCGTCCTGGATTGCCGTGATTTTGAATGGCTTGCCAGCGGGCGATTCGGGCGTCTTCATGTCGCCCTTGCGCTGCTTGTCGCCCTTGTTCTTGCTCAGGCAGGCGGGATACTGTGCCAGCAGCACCGAGTCGCGGCTATACACGCGCAGGTTCAAGTCCTTCTTGCTGATGACGATAAACGCGCCATTGCCAGCCTTCTTGTGCGGCGCGGCCGCCTTCTTGGTCGGCTTGGCCACAGCGGTGCGCTTGGCGGGCATCTTCTTCGCCTTTGGCGGCTGTGCGGCAAGTGCCCCAAGGGGCAACAGGCAGCACAGCATCACGATTGCTACTATGCGTTTCATCGGCATCAATAATTCTCAGGTTTAAGTTGGAAATGTGCTTGCGGATGGTCGCACACGGGGCACACCTCGGGAGCCTTCTTGCCCACATGGATGTGTCCGCAGTTGCGGCACTGCCACACACACTCCTCGTCGCGCGAGAACACCAGGTCGCCCTCCACGTTGGCAAGCAGACGGCGGTAGCGCTCCTCGTGAGCCTTCTCCACGGCAGCC
>CACWKM010000144.1 GCA_902761475.1 uncultured Bacteroidales bacterium | reverse complement strand
AACTGGGTGGACTTCCCCAAGGAGACCTACAAAGGTGTCACCTATGAGTTGAAGTCAACCGACATCTGTGCCAACGACGATAATGGAGCCACTAAGACATGGGCTTCCCAGAACAGCTGTAGCCTCAGCAGCAACAACGACACCAGGTTGGGGAGCGCCATCAGGGCGTTCATGCAGTCGGCCAGGCGCCACACCATGGTAAGGTTGGCCACGCTGCCAATCCACACGGCGGCGATATAGACCATGCGGTAGACCGTCACCCAGCGTTTGCCTTTTAGATAGCCCACTGCGCGCTCGCCATAGTAACACCATCCCAGAATCGTGCTGAAGGCGAAGGTTATGAGCCCAAAGGTGAGCAGCGGTGTGCCCACATAGGGAATCTTGCCGAATGCCGCGCGCGTGAGCGCCGCGCCGTCGTCGTAGGTGATGTCGGGGTAGGCGAGCACGCTGCTCACAATCACCAGTCCCGTCATGGCGCAAATCACCACGGTGTCCCAGAACGTGCCGCTCGACGACACCAGTGCCTGCCGCACCGGGTTGCGCGTCTGTGCTGCGGCCGCCACGATGGGCGCCGAGCCCAGTCCGCTCTCGTTGCTGAACAGGCCTCGCGCAATACCCATGCGCGCCGCAATCATCACCGTGCTGCCCACAAACCCGCCACCAGCGGCTTCGGGGCTGAACGCCGCGCTGACGATGAGTTTGAGCGCGGGCCACAGGTGCGCCGAATTCACGCACAAGATGTAGATACATCCCAGCACATAGGCCGCCGCCATGAACGGCACCAATGCTCCGCACACCCGCGCGATGCTGCGCACGCCGCCCAGCACCACGGCAGCCACGAGGGCACACGTCACGCCGCCCACGAGCCAGGGCGAGATGTTGAATGTGCTCTTGGTGATGGAGGCGATGGCGTTGGCCTGCACGGTGTTGCCAATGCCAAACGATGCCACGGCGGTGAAGATGGCGAAAAGCACGGCCAGCCACTTGAGGCCTAATCCGCGTTCGAGGGCATACATGGGTCCTCCGTGCATCGAGCCGTCGGGTTGGCGCACGCGGTACTTGATGGCAAGGAGTCCCTCGGCATACTTCGTGGCGATGCCAAACACGCCGGTGAGCCAGCACCAGAGCACGGCTCCCGGCCCACCCAGCGACACAGCGGTGGCCACACCCACAATGTTGCCGGTGCCGATGGTCGCCGCCAGTGCGGTGGCCAGTGCGCCAAACTGCGACACGTCGCCGCCAGCGTCCTTGTCGCGCGTCACCGACAGTTTGATGGCGGTCCACAACCGACGCTGAGGCACCTTGAGACGGAGGGTGAGATACACATGCGTGCCAAGCAGCATGATAATCATGGGCCAGCCCCACAACCAGTCGCTCGCCGCAATGAGTATGTCGTTAAATCTTTCCATTCAGTTGCAAAGTTAGTGCAAGCCGAATACAAAAGCAAAATTTATTTTGATTTTGTTGCGGTGGTTCAATGTTTTGCACTACCTTTGTACCATATTTGGTGGCGAGAGGGACTCGCTGCCCGATAGTTATTTATAAGTGCTTGACAATTATAGAAATGCAAGAAAAATCGAAATTGCAGTTTCGACAGAGCATTGTGGTGCGTTTCTCGGGTGACTCGGGCGACGGTATGCAACTTGCCGGCAACATTTTTTCGAATGTGAGTGCCGAACTTGGCGACCAGATTTCGACCTTCCCCGACTATCCTGCCGAGGTGCGTGCCCCTCAAGGCTCGTTGAACGGTGTGAGTGGCTTCCAAGTCCACATTGGACATGGCGTGCACACTCCTGGTGACGAATGTGACGTGCTGGTGGCAATGAATCCTGCCGCACTCAAACAGAATGCGCGTTTCCTGCGCAAGGGTGGCGTGGCCATCGTCGACATTGACTCTTTTAAGAAATCCGACCTTGAAAAGGCGCTGTTTACCACCGATGACCCCTACACCGAGATTGGGCTGAAGGCCCAGGTGGTGGAGGTGCCCATGACCGAGATGGTGAAGGCCGCTCTGGTCGACTCGGGCATGGACTTCAAGGCTCAACTCAAGTGCCGCAACATGTTTGCCCTGGGCTTGGTGTGCTGGCTGTTTAATATGCCAGTGGCGAGCGCCTTGCGCTTCTTGCAGCACAAGTTTGCCTCCAAACCTGCCGTCTATGAGGCCAATGCCATCGTGGTGCGCGGCGGTTATGACTATGGTCACAACATTCACGCTTCGGTGTCGACCTACCGCATCGAGACCGACGATGTGCGCCCCGGCACCTATACCGACGTGAACGGCAACAAGGCCACGGCATGGGGCTTGATACTTGCCAGCGAGAAGAGCGGTCGCCCGCTGTTCCTGGGCAGTTACCCCATCACCCCTGCCACCGACATCTTGCATGAACTTGCCAAGCGTCGCGACCTGGGCGTGAAAGCGTGCCAAATGGAGGACGAGATAGGCGGCATTTGCTCTGCCATCGGTGCTTCGTTTGCCGGCAACTTGGCCGTGACGAGCACTTCGGGCCCCGGTTTGGCGCTCAAGAGCGAGGCCATGGGCCTGGCAGTGATGGCCGAACTGCCGCTGGTGGTCATCGACGTGCAGCGTGGTGGCCCGTCGACGGGCTTGCCCACCAAGACCGAGCAGACCGACCTGCTGCAAGCCTTGTATGGCCGCAGTGGCGAGTGCCCGCTGGTGGTGCTGGCTGCCACGTCGCCCACCGATTGCTTCCACATGGCCTTTGAGGCTGCGCGCATCGCCATCGAGCACATGACGCCGGTGGTGCTGCTCACCGACGCCTTTATTGCCAACGGCTCCAGCGCATGGCGCATCCCCGACGAGGGCGAGTACCCCGCCATCCGCGTGAACGAGGTGCCCGATTCCCTTCGCGAGAATTGGCATGCCTATGACCGCGACGAGCGTGGCGTGCGCTATTGGGCCATTCCTGGCACGCCGGGGCTCGAGCATCGCGTGGGAGGTCTGGAGAAGGACTTCGCCACCGGTGCCATCAGCAACGACCCGGTGAACCATGAGCGCATGGTGCGCGTGCGTGCCGAGAAGGTGGCGCGCGTGGCCGACGACATCCCCTTGCTCACCGTGAAGGGCAACGCCCAGGCCGACACCATCGTGGTGGGCTGGGGCGGCACTTATGGCCACGTGCTCACCGCGGTGGAGAAACTCGCCGAAGAGGGCATCGATGTGGCCATGGCACAGTTTGCCTACATCAACCCGCTGCCGCGCAACACCGAGGAGGTGCTCAGCCGCTACAGCCGCGTGATTGTGGCAGAACTCAACGCAGGCCAGTTTGCCACCTATTTGCAGTCGAAGATTCCGCAGTTGAACATTCGCCGCATCAACAAAGTGCAGGGACAGCCGTTCTTGGTGCAAGAAATTGTTGACGGTGTGAAAAATATTATGGAGGAACAATGACGATGACACAAGAACAAAATATGCCTCAATATCAGCCCAAGGACTTCAAGAGCGACCAAGTGGTGCGCTGGTGTCCGGGTTGCGGCGACCATGCCATTCTCAACGTGCTTCACAAGGCCATGTCCTCGCTGGGCATTGCTCCGCACGACACGGCAGTGATTTCGGGCATAGGCTGCTCGAGCCGCTTGCCCTACTACATGAACACCTATGCTTTCCACACCATTCATGGCCGTGGTGGTGCTGTGGCCACGGGCTTCAAGACTGCCAATCCGCGCATGACGGTGTGGCAGGTGGCTGGCGACGGCGACTGTCTGGCCATCGGCGGCAACCACTTTATTCATGAGGTGCGCCGCAACGTGGACCTGAACCTGCTGTTGCTCAACAACAAGATATATGGCCTCACCAAGGGCCAGTACTCTCCCACGAGCGACCGCGGCTTTGTGTCGAAGTCGTCGCCCTATGGCACCACCGAGGACCCGTTTGTTCCCGCCGAATTGGTGTTTGGCGCGCGTGGCACCTTCTTTGCGCGCGGCATCGATGTGGAACTGAAGATTTCGCAGGAAATCATGGAGGCCGCAGTGGCTCACAAGGGCTGCTCGGTGGTGGAAATTTTGCAGAACTGCATGATTTTCAACAACGGCATCCACAATTACATTACCGACCGCGCCACCCGCGCCGACCGCACCATCCACTTAGTGCATGGCGAGAAGATGATTTTTGGCAAGGACCGCGACAAGGGTTTGGTGCAGGACGGCTTCGGGCTGAAGGCGGTGACGCTGGGCCAGGACGGCTACACGCTCGACGACGTGCTGGTGCACGACGCACATTGCGAGAGTTACTTCTTGCATCAGATGCTTGCCATGATGGACGGCTACGACTTGCCGCTGGCTATAGGCGTGATTCGCGACGTGGCAGCGTTGAGTTACGAGACCGAGGTCGAGGCTCAGGTGGAGAGCGTGCGCGCCAAGCACGGCTTCAAGTCGTTGCGCGACATGATTCTCGCCGGCGACACCTGGGAGGTGAAGTGACGCCACCCGGCGATAATAAAACAAGAAGAGGGTGAGCCACAACAGCATGGCTCACCCTCTTTGTTGCTGTGCGGTAGAATGATTGGATAATTATGTGTTTTCTCTTTGCTGATCTTCTAACAAGAATGGTGTCATGTAAACCGGCAGCAGTAATGTCTCCCCATCCCTTTTCAAATCCTTTGTGTAAATAAGATAACGCTTGTCAACGATTTGAGAGAATTTTTTGCTGAATGCGTCTAATGAGGCGTGAGCGTTGTAACCCGATGATTTGACCTCGATGGGATAGATTTTGCTTCCTTGTGACACCAGGAAATCGATCTCATAGTTGTGGGTCGCGTCTTTTGGCCATGCATAATAGAATAGTTTGTTACCCGATGTGGCAAGCATTTGTGCAACCATGTTTTCGTAAACGTA
>CACWKM010000143.1 GCA_902761475.1 uncultured Bacteroidales bacterium | reverse complement strand
CGCCTTGGAACTTGAGGTCTTGCGGGATGTCGCTCACCACGGCATTTGAATGAATGTGACAGTTCTTGCCAATGCGCGCTCCGCTGTGAATCACGGCTCCTGCATCGATGATGGTGCCCTCGCCAATTTCCACATTGGCATCAATTGTCACAAAAGGACCCACTTGCACACCTTCGCCCAAATGAGCATCGGGGTGAACTGCTGAGAGAGGGTGTATGTTCATATCTGTTGACTTTTACGATTAAATGTGATTACTTGTTTTTGATAACTTGCGCCATGAATTCGGCCTCGCTGACAACCTTCTCGCCCACAAAAGCGTATCCCTTCATCACGGCCACACCGCGGCGAATGGGCGACATGAGCGAGAGGTGGAACACCAGGGTGTCGCCAGGAACCACCTTCTGACGGAACTTCACGTTGTCGATTTTCATGAAATAGGTGGAATAGCGCTCCGGGTCGTCGACCTTGCTGAGCACCAAGAGGCCGCCCACTTGTGCCATGGCTTCGACTTGCAGCACACCGGGCATCACAGGTTCGTCGGGGAAGTGTCCCGTGAAGAAGGGCTCGTTGGCCGTGACGTTTTTCACGCCCACCACATGGGTGTCGCTCATATCAATCACCTTGTCCACCAGGAGCATGGGGTAGCGGTGGGGGAGCATGGTGCGAATCTTGTTCACGTCGTAGAGCGGTGCTGCGTTCACATCGTAGATGGGGGCTTGCACATTCTGGTAGCGGAGTTCCTGACGTATTTTCTTGGACAACTGCGTGTTGATGGTGTGTCCGGGACGTGTGGCCACGATGCGCCCCTTGAGCGGACGGCCAATCAATGCCAAGTCGCCCAGCACATCAAGTAACTTGTGTCGTGCCGGCTCATTGTTGAAAGCCAGCGGCTTGTTGTTAAGATATCCAAGTTCACCAGCCGGTTTGTGCTCCACACCCAGCATGTCCGAAAGTTTGTCGAGTTCTTCTTGACTCATGGGGGTGTCGTAGATGACGATGGCGTTGTCCAGGTCACCGCCCTTGATGAGCCCAAGTTCAAGCAGTGGCAACACCTCGCGCACAAAGACGAAAGTGCGGCTGGCGGCTATTTCTTTACGGAACTTCTCGATGTTGTCTAACGAGGCGAACTGGTTGGACAGCACAGCGGAGTTAAACTCAATCATGGTATCGATGGAGAAGTCTTCGTCGGGGAGCACGATGAGCGACGACCCCGTCTTGGGATCGACCACCTTGATGCGCTGCTTCACGACATAAAACTCTTTCTCGGCATCTTGCTCTTGGATGCCCACCTCGTCGATTTTGTCGGCCCACATGATGGCGCTGCCATCGAGAATGGGCAACTCGGGAGCGTCCACATCGATAAAGCAGTTGTCGATGCCTGCGGCATAGAGGGCAGCCAAAGCATGCTCGATGGTGCTTACTCGAGCCTCACGGTTACTCTTGCTGGCGATGACGGTGCCGCGGCGCGTGTCCACCACATTCTCGGCAAGAGCGTCGATGGTGGGCTGACCTTCCAGGTCGATGCGGCGAAACACATATCCCGTGCTCGCGGGTGCGGGACGCATGGTGGCGTTGATGCGAAGGCCGGTATGGAGGCCTTTGCCCTGCAGAGTGAATTCGCCTTTGAGTGTACGTTGTTTCATTATATAAAATTGTGTTTTGTTGCTGTGAGAAAGAGATGTTATTGCTGGCCTTTGAGCAGGTCAAGTTCTTTGCGGAGCGCCTTGATTTCGCGTGCCATTTCGGCGAGGCGCTTCATGTGGGCCACCTGGCGTGCAAAGTCGATGGCATTGACAGCCGGCGAACCAATCACCCTCTGGTTGCTCCCCATGTTGCCGGGGATGCCCGATTGTGCGCCTATGCCATTATTGTCGCCCACGGTGATGTGTCCAGCAAATCCCACTTGTCCGCCAATGGTGTTGCCGCTACCTATCTTGGTGCTGCCGGCGATGCCCACTTGGGCTGCCATGACGGTGTTTTCGCCGATTTCCACGTTGTGAGCCACCTGGATGAGGTTGTCGAGTTTCACGCCGCGGTGCACCACGGTGGCGCCCATCGTCGCGCGGTCGATGGTCGTGTTGGCACCGATTTCCACGTCGTCCTCGAGGATGACGATACCTATTTGGGCTATCTTGTTGTAACTGCCGTCGGGTTGCGGTGCAAAGCCGAAACCGTCACTTCCCACCACGGCGCCTGCTTGCAAGATGCAGCGATTGCCTATCTTGCAGCCATGATACACCTTCACGCCAGGATAGAGAATCACGTCGTCGCCCAGCGTCACGCCATCGCCCACATAGACCTGCGGATAGATTTTCACGTTTTTGCCCATTTTCACGCCATTGCCGATGTAGGCAAAGGCGCCCACGTAAGCATCGTCGGGGACGACGACATCGGGAGCCACAAACGAGGGTTGCTCTACGCCATGTTTGCTCGGCTGCTGGCTCTGTACCAGATTCAGCAGTTGCGCCAATGTGGCATAGGGGTCGGCCACGCGGATAAGGGTGGCCGAGACGGGCTGCTCGGGCTCGAAGTCGGAGCGCACGAGCACAGCACTGGCTTGTGTGGTATAGATGAAATGAGTGTACTTGGGATTGGCCAAAAAGGTGAGACACCCTGATGTGGCCTCCTCAATCTTTGCGTAGTTATTGATTACAACATTAGCATTGCCGTCGACAGTGCCGCCCACGAGCGCAGCAAGTTGTTGTGCGGAAATCTCCATGATTGACGTTAACTCGGTTAAAAAATGCTGTTTTTAATGTTTTGCAATTCAACTTGCAAAGATAATGAAAAATGACGAAATAGCGTGTTTTGGAACAATGAAAAATCCCACTCTTGCTATTGTCGTATAGCCAGAGTGGAATTTTGAACCAACTTTGTTGAACTATTGAACATCGGAAGCCAATCTCACTGTGGGGTCGATGTTGCGGATGGGGTTGCCGGCGCACCAGGCGTAGGGCGAGAGTTGGGGCGTTTCCGCGGCCAGTGGGTCGGCAGTCGAGGTGGTGAGCGACGTGGCGGTGCGACCCGTCTCAATCCTTACCGATGAGCAAACCACCGCCTCATAGCGGTTGGTATGCGACAAAAAGCTCCGGCTACTGCCGAGGCACTGGCATAATTAAAAAAAATTTTTGATGTTTCTCTTTCTATTAAAAAAGGATATCATTCTCCATATTCATCGAAAATATGGGTTAATTCCTCATCACTATGTACCAACTTGATTTTGCTTTGCACGATGCTTCTTGCGAGGTCAAGACGCACGAAGTCGCCGTTGGACTTGCGATGGATAAGCTGGATGCGCCCGATGTTGGAATTCTTCGCCGCATACTCAGCCATGCCTTTTGCCTTTGGCAAATTGTCGGTGCGTGTTTGGTCGTGCGGCTCAAGGATGTCGATAACATACGAGCCAATCGATGGGTCTTTGCGAATGATAAGAAAGTCAGGATAGGCAGGTGAAATCTTGTCGTTCATTACATAGGGGAAGCATAGCGACCACGGTTTACGCGGGGGATTGCGGAACCAGCACACGAAATCAGGCGACTGCCGTTCAACCTGCAGCAAGCCGTCTTCCCACGAATTCAGTTTGAACATGGCGTAGCCTTTTTCATCGACGAACAAATGGTCGTCATACTGTTTGCCGTCGGTTTCCAAGTTCACGTTGATGTATTCCGGCAAGCGTAAATTGTGCTCACTCACGATGTCGCCGTTACTCACGATGTCATCGTACTGCTTGCGCAGTTTCTCATTCAGTTTCAGCACTTTCAATCTGTACATGTCCTTTAGGTCGTGGAATTTCGTTTCGGCAAACGACTCAAGCTTGCGCATGCAGTCTTCATCGTTCACAAAGATTATAACATCAATTTTATGCGCAATTGGGTCATCGTCATCGTAATATTGACTTCCATAGATATTAGGAATTCCCTCATTGAACATCTTCGAGTCCGCCATGCGCACTTGGCGGTCGAGGTCGGTGTCGGTGGTTGAGAACAAATCGAGCCTCATTTCAGATTCCTCCTTGCCACTGACGGCATCGAAGGTGCGGGTCTTGAGCTTGAATTCAAGCACCTTTTTCCTCAACTCGTCATATTTTCCTTGATGTTTGAGACTCGACACATGGTCATGAATTCTTTTGACGATTTCAACGGAAATATCATTGACCGCTGCCGAATATAGACCACTGATGGAAAGCAAGTGGGATAAAGAGAGTAGCGACTTGAGATAACTGTTGATTTTCACGGTTCGCACCTCATAGGTGAGGATGCCGGAGTCGTTGATGAACTTTACAATTTCCTCGCTGTCAAATTTCGGTTCAACCGCTTCGGCACTTGTATCTTCAGATTCGGTCGGTGCAGTTGGATTAGGCTCGGATGTGTCGTTAGATACAGGTGATTTAGCTTTTGTGGGCATAGTTTGTTGAGCCGAAGCCTCCTCCGTATTGACATCTATCTCTTGTTCCGATGACTGCTGTTTCGGCTCTGCCGGTGCAACAGATTGCTGCTTTTGAGCAACGACTTGCGCTGTAGGGCTCGATACCGAAGGCACGGATGAGGTGGCGTGATTCGGCTTATGCCGTTTCACAGTGAGTACTACCGATTTGGCGCTTTCCATGGCTTCAGCCTTCACGTCTGCCGGTATCTTGCCACCCTCACTATCGAGGCCGGCAACGACGCGTTCCACGGTGTCCTCATCGAAGTACGGAAGGAACAGGTGAACAAAATTCAACGTCTCGTCCACATTGACGCGCATCTGCATCGGTGTGCGTATCATGCGCCCGAGCAATTGTGCGATATAGGTGCTGTCGGAGGCACGACGGAACGACATCATCGTCTCGGCGCGTGGGCAGTCCCACCCGGTCGAGAGGTTTTCCTTGAAGAATACCACTTTGATATTGCGG
>CACWKM010000142.1 GCA_902761475.1 uncultured Bacteroidales bacterium | reverse complement strand
GACAAGTATCCGGTCTACACGCAGAACTTCCGCGTGAACGTGGACAAGTACATTGAGCGTGCCAAGGCCTTGAGCGAGGCAAAGTGATAGCAAAACGAGCAAACCAATAACCATTCACACAATGGGGGCATGTGCATGCAACAATGCGCATCGACCCCCATTTTTTTCTAACAACATCGCAACATCATGAAACCAATTTATCATCGCATACTGCTCAAACTCAGCGGAGAGTCGCTGGAGGGAGCCCAAGGCTATGGCATCGACCCGCAGCGCGTGGCCGACTATGCCGCCCAAATCAAGGAAATCGTTGCTGCCGGCGTGGAGGTGGCCATCGTGATAGGTGGCGGCAACATCTTCCGCGGCCTGCAAGGCGCCGCCAAGGGTTTTGACCGCGTGAAAGGCGACCAAATGGGCATGCTCGCCACCGTCATCAACTCGCTGGCCCTGTCGAGCGCACTCGAGGACGCCGGACAGCCTGCACAGGTGTTCACCGCCATCAACATGTTCCCCATTGGCGAGCACTACAGCAAGTGGCACGCCCTCGAGGCCATGAAACAAGGCAAGGTGGCCATCATGTCGTGCGGCACCGGAAGCCCCTTCTTCACCACCGACACCGGCTCGGCACTGCGCGGCATCGAACTGGAATGCGACGTGATGCTCAAGGGCACCCGCGTGGACGGCATCTACACCGCCGACCCCGAGAAAGACCCCACCGCCACACGATTCGACCGCATCAGTTACGACGAGATTTACAGCCGCGGACTCAAGGTGATGGACATGACCGCCACGGTGATGTGCCGCGACAATCACCTGCCCATTCATGTGTTCAATATGGATACTGTGGGAAATCTGCGCCGCGTGCTCGCCGGAGAACCCATCGGCACGGTGGTCTATTGAACCGCCGCGGCACCGCGGTGATAATAGTCGGTGAGTTGCGCCAGATAGTCCGTCTGGATGTGGTAGCACACCACCAGCGTCACCGCAAGCACAATCACAAAGCCTATGCTCCACCAGAGCATGGGCTTTTTATATCGTCCCTGGTGCAGCAGACACAGCACATAGGCCGCCACAGGCACCAGCAGTTGTTGCAGCGGGAGCACATAGCGCGACACGGTGCCAGCCATCACATAGGCTATCACAGCCCACGACAGCGCCACCCACCAGGCCCAGGTGCCCAGGCTGTCGGCACGACGCCACGAGATGAAGAAGAAATAGAACAGCGCCAAGCCGCCCACGGCATACCAGCCCCAGGCCAACCGCGGGAACAACTCCGCCAAGCCGCCCTCATAAATCCAAGGGAACGGAATGATGAACTGCACGCTCGCCGTGAGCGGCAGCAAGGCCACGCGGTGCAACGGGCTGTAATAGAAGTAGTAGCCGATGAAGTTGCTATAGACTTGCCGGGGCGCGTCTTTCATGAACTCATTGTGCATGAGGTCGCCGCCGGCTATCATTTGCAGATGGTAGTCGGCCGAGTAGGCCGCCACATTGTCGCCAAGCCAGAACGCAATCATGGTGATGGCCATGAGCACGGCGCCTCGCCGCCACCACAGTCGCCAGTGCCGCACCACGAGCATCGCCACGCCCAATATTACGAAATAGAGATAGGTGGTGCGGAAAAACGCCATCAGGAGCACCGCCGCCGTGAACGCCGCCGCCTCGAGCCACCACCGTCGCAGCGCGGGCTTCGTCTCGCCGTTGATGCCGGCAAGCACCAGTCCCACTATGGCCATCGACACATAGATGCCAGGCTCCTTGAGCAGCAAAGCGCCATGCGAGAGGTAGAACATGAGGGTGGCAGTGAGCGCCATGCCCAGCGTGGTGAGTTGCACCGCCGACGCCGTGGTGCGACCATGCAACAAACGGCACGTGAGGCGCCCCACCAGCACCACGGCAACGAGCGTGAGCATCACATTCATGGCCACTGGCCACACCACGCTCATGCCCAGCACCTTCCACAGCCCTATGATGAGCAGTGAGAGGCCCGGGAAGGCCACATCGGGGGGAGTCGGAGTGCTCCCGTCGTAGTAGTAGCACGCAAAACCGTAATAGCGCGCCGCATCACCTCCCACGGCGGGATGAGCCAGCGAGGTGTGAGGCAACGAGGTCCACTCCACGAAATGATGCAAGGCGCTCGCCGCGACAATGCACCACGCAACGGCAAGCACCAAGTGACCCAAAGGCGAAGTGCGGCCACCGCTATTGTAAAGCCACTCGGGCACCGCCAGGGCGACGACAAACGACGCCACAATGCACAACGCATCGCGCAGTGCAAAGTGACTTGCCGCAACCACGCCCATCACGGCAAGCGCAATGAGCGTAATGAGCGGCACACAACGCCGCAAAGCAGTGTGGGTGGTAGGGCTTTCCATAATAGTAATTGCAAAGTTACAAAAAATTATTCTATGATTTTCTATGGAGTTCTCGTTTTATTTTTAACAAGGTGGTGCGTCAGTGGGCAAAAAGTTGTAACTTTGCACGTTAAACATTTAACGCAAATCTCCGATGAGACTACAAATACGACAACTTGCGTTTTGGCTCTTCGCCGCAGCCTTGGCCACCAGTGTCCGCGCCGAGGTGGGCATCGACTACGAGGCCGGCGTTGAAGGCAATGCCGGTGGCGGCGATTTCGCCCCGCACTACATCATGTCGGGCCGCGGCGGCACGCTCACGCAACGATATGGTGCCCAGGCACATGTGGCTGCCTGGCACACCATGGACACCACGTGCCGTCTGTCGTGGGGCGCTGGAGTCGAACTGTGGGCTGGCTACCAGTCATCGACCACCTATGCGCGCTACAACGAGCAGGGTGTGCTCACCGACAACAAGCAGCATCCCGCGCGGGCATGGGTGCAACAGGCATGGATTGAGGGCAAGCACCGTGGCGTGTTCCTCCAGTTGGGCATGAAGCACATGGCCTCGCCATGGCTCGACAACCAACTCAGCAGCGGCGACCTCATCATGAGCGGCAACACGCGGCCGCCAGTGGGTGCCAGAATGGGATTTATCAATCCGCAAAACATTCCGTTCCTCAAGGGATGGGTGCAGATTGCCGGCGAAATAGGCTACTACCGTCTGGGCGACGGCAAGTGGATTGACAATCACTATGGCCGCCGCAACGAGTGGGCCACGTCGGGCTACTGGTTCAACTACAAGAACATTTACTTGTCATCGCCAGCGCACATGCCGTTCCAACTGATTCTGGGCGGTCAAGCGTCGTGCCAGTTTGGCGGCACACAGCGCTTCTATGTGGCTGGCGTGGAGCAGCGTTCGGTAAAGATGGAGGCCGACGCCAAGGCGTTTTTCCGCGCCCTGATTGCAGGCAGCGGCGGTAGCGGCGGCGGCGACCACTTCGTCGAGGGCAACCATGTGGGCTCCTGGGACATCATAGGGCGTTATCGCTTCAAGAATGGCATCACGCTGCGCGCCTATCACCAGACTATCTGGGAAGACGGCTCGGGCATAGGCTTTCAAAACGGATTTGACGGCCTGTGGGGACTCGAGTACAAAGCCGGCAAGCCGAGCATCGTGAGCGGCGTGGTGGTGGAATACATCGACATGACCAACCACAGCGGCGCCATCCACTGGTCGCCCGACGACAGCAAGCATGCCGACGGCACGCCCACGCCCATCAGCCATCAGACCACGGGCGCCGACGACTACTACAACAACTACGCCTATAGCGGCTACCAAAACCGCGGTCAAAGCATCGGCTCGCCGCTGGTGCGCGGACCCATCTACAACCTCGACGGCTATCAGTCGTTCACCGACAACCTGATGCGCGGTTTCCATGTGGGCATCAACGGCTTCATCCTGCCGCAACTCACCTACCGCGTGCTGTGCAGTTACTGCCGCTCGTGGGGCACGCCGGTGCGTCCCCGCGCCAAGGCGGTGAACAACACCAGCGCCATGCTGGAACTGGTATATAACCCCAAGCAAGTGGCCGGACTGCAAGTCAAGGCACAAATGGCCCTCGACCGCGGCGACCTGCGAGGAGACAACACCGGCGCACTGGTTAGCGTCACTTATCACGGAAACTTAACACTTGGAAAATGATGATTAGCAAAACCATATCTCGCCTTGCCGTGGCCCTGGTGGGCTGCGCAGCCCTCATGTCGTGCACACACAACAATGGCGACATAGGCATTTGGTTCGGCACCTGGCACGTCGAGGAAATCACCATCGACGGCACAGTGAGCGAAGCCTATAACGCGGCGCCCTACTGGTTCTTCCAGTTCCAGAGCAATGTGGTGCAAGTGAAGATGTCGTTGCCCGACCACTCGTTCCTCGCCTCCGTTGGCGAATGGGAAGAGAAAGACGCGCACCTCATCCTCACCTTCCCCGACGAGGTCTATGTGAAACAACTGCCTCCCGGCATCGACGCTAAGCGCCCCACGGCGATGAACATCGAGCACAAGAGTTCTAAGGAGGTGGTTCTCACCTTCACCGGCACCGACGGGCACGCCTATCGCTACACCCTGCGCCACTGGACCTGATGGCCGAGCACGCACACGCAAACCTATTTTCATGAGCACTAACTAAGTTACACACATTATAATGAATTTTGTAGAAGAACTGAAATGGCGAGGCATGATTAACAACATCATGCCGGGCACCGAAGAGCAACTTAACAAAGAAATGACATCGGCCTATGTGGGCATCGACCCCACCGCCGACTCTTTACACATTGGTCACCTGGTGAGCATCATGATGCTCAAGCACTTCCAGCGCGCTGGTCACCGTCCCATCGCCCTTGTGGGCGGTGCCACGGGCATGATTGGCGACCCCTCGATGAAGTCGCAGGAGCGCAAACTCATCGACGAGGAAACCCTGCGCCACAACCAGGAGTGCATCCGTCGCCAGTTGGCCCACTTCCTCGACTTCGACAGCGATGCTCCCAAC
>CACWKM010000141.1 GCA_902761475.1 uncultured Bacteroidales bacterium | reverse complement strand
TACCACTGGCCGTAGTCCCAAGAACGCTCCCTTGATGAGCGCGCTCTCCTGATGTCGGGCGATGAAATGGCTGGCAAACAGCACCAGTAGGAAGGGTGGAGCCACCACTGTGAGCGTGGCAATGATTGACCCCCACACGCTGCCAGTGACCACGTAGCCGATATAGGTGGCGCTGTTGATGCCTATCGGGCCGGGCGTCATCTGCGAAATAGCCACGATGTCGGTAAACATCTGACTCGTTATCCACCCGCTATCCACCACTTCGTTCTGGATGAGGGACAGCATGGCATAGCCTCCGCCGAAACCAAACAAGCCTATCTTGAAATAGGCCCACATGAGTTTGAGGTAGATGTTCATGCCTTACCTCCTTCCTTGTTGAGCGAGCGATGTGTGAAATAGATGTATCCGCCCATCGCTCCCAGCACGATGTACAAGATGGGATTAGACACCACAGGCAGTTTGGAATAGATGAGCAGCGCCACGGCTACCGGGATAATGACCGTGCGCCAGGTGATGCCTGCTGTGCGCGCCGTGATGATGACGGGCGCAATGATGAGTGCCACCACGGCGGGCCTGATGCCTTTGAACACGCGCGCCACGATGGCGTTGTTCTTGATCACATCGGGGGTGAGAAAAATGGCAATGGCCAGAATGATGCAAAACGATGGCAAGATGGTGCCCAAGGCGGCTGCCAAACTTCCCCGCAAGCCCCGCAGACGGTCGCCAATCACCGTCGAGATGTTCACTGCAAGAATGCCCGGCATCGACTGCGCCACGGCGAGCAAGTCGATGAAGTCCTCCTGTGAAATCCAGTGATGGCGCTCCACAATCTCGCGCTGGATGATGGAAATCATCGCCCAGCCGCCACCAAAGGTGAACAGCCCAATCTTGAAAAAGGTGATAAAGAGTTGCAGGTAGATGTTGTTCATGGTGCAAAATTACAACCGATATTGCTAAAAGTGCAAACTGCGCCCCCCTAAAAGTGCAAAAAAGGCTCCTGTTGTAGGTGTGAGTGAAAATTATTGACTAAATTTGCAGCAGAATTTAGTGAAAGATTGAGACACGACACCAACTAGATGTCTGTGAGAAACATAGTGCTGGCTCTTGTCGTAGTGCTTGCTCCAAGTGTGGCAAGTGCTACTGCTTTGTGGTCGCGTGCCGACAGCACGGTGCTGGAGAGCGCCGCCATGTCGTTGCCCGCCGCCACCCCGGCGGTCGATACTGCCGTGGTGGCTCCGAAGCGCAGTTTCTTCAAGCGCATCGTGGATTACTTCACCGAGGATTCGGTGGAGATGGCGCAGAACGACAAAAAGCGTTTCCGCTTTTCGCTGCTGGGCGGTCCTAACTATGCCAACGACATGAAGTTTGCCGTGGCGCTCGCTGGTGTGATGCAATATCGCCTTAACGGCTGCGATGCCCCCATGCAGGCCTCTTCGGCCACCATATCGGCCTCGGTGAGTACCGCAAAGTTCTGGTCGCTATGGATTTATGGCACCACCTATTTCCCTGACGACCGCATGCGCATCAACACCGACATTGCGCTGAACTATTCGCCGCGCGACTTTTGGGGCATAGGCTACTACCGTGGCAACAGCGACACAAAGTGCAAGTTGCATCAGGTGGAGGCACGCATTAAGGGGGAGTTGCTCATGCGCCTGGCGCCGGCATTCTTTGTGGGGCCCATTTTGGAGTGGGACTATTCGCGCACTGGCGACATCGACTTGCCCGAACTACTCGACGGCCAGGACAACGTGGTGCGCAACTATGGCTTGGGCGTCACGCTGGAATATGACAGTCGCGACCTCGCCACTAATGCCTCGCGCGGCTTGCACCTGTACTTGAGCCAATTGTTCCGCCCCAAGTTTTTGTGGAACCACTATGCGTTCTCGACCACCGATTTCCGTGCGCATTACTACCACACCGCATGGCGCGGTGCCATCATTGCGGGCGAACTTCGTGGCCTGTTCAACTTTGGCAATCCCTCGTGGGCCATGATGGCCCTGCTGGGCGACAATCGCACCATGCGTGGCTACTACAAGGGACGTTATCGCGACAAGCACATGGCGACCTTGCAGGTGGAGGTGCGTCAGCACATCTACAAGCGCATTGGCGCGGTAGTGTGGGGCGGCATGGGTAGCGTGTTTCACGATAAGGATACATTCAAGCACATCTTGCCAAACTATGGCATCGGCCTGCGATGGGAATTCCGCAACAGGGTGAACATCAGGCTTGACTACGGATTTGGCAAGAGCGGACAGAACGGTTTCATGTTCTCAATCAATGAGGCATTCTGACGACGAGTGCGTTAAATAGTAATTGTTGATGATTTCAATAGCATAATGAATATATTTAGAAGAATATCAGATTTCGCTCACAACCAGACCGCATTGTTCTGGACGTTTTTGGGCATGCTCATCTTGCCCAACGTGATGATGTTTTTCACCGAGAGCACGGGTGTGCTCACGCGCATTGTCAACATTGTATTGCCGCTGGGCTGCTACTGGTTTGCCATGACCTTCAATCGCAAGCCCGGCGTGATGTTCTGGTGGCTTTTCTTCTTCATCTTCATCGATGCCTTTGAGATTGTGTTGCTGTATCTCTTCGGCGAGTCGCCCATCGCGGTCGATATGTTCTTGAACGTGTTCACGAGCAACGTGACCGAGGAGACCGAGTTGCTGGCAAATCTCATCCCCGCCGTGGCCTTTGTGTTTGTCATCTACCTGAGTGGCATCGTGCTGGCCATCGTGTCGGTGCGCAATCGCGACAAGTTGCGCGAACTGTTCCGCTACCTGGGCGTGAACTATGCCGTGGACCGCAAGTTCAGGATTCAGGACGACATCTTCCCGGTGAATGGCACTTACAACTTTGCGCTGAGTTTTGGTCGTGTGTATCACATCGCCAACTATGAGCGCACATCGGCCGGCTTCACGCATCATGCCCGCACCACGCGTGGCGATTCCATCCCCGAAATCTATGTGCTGGTGATAGGTGAGACGGCGCGTGCCGACAACTTCGGCATCTACGGCTACGAGCGCAACACCACGCCTCGCATGAAGGCCCTCGCCGACTCGGGCGAGTTGGTGGTGTATCACGACGCGCTCACCATGAGCAACACGACCCACAAGAGCGTGCCCATGCTGTTGAGTGCCATCGCAAGCGAGCGCTACGATAGCCTGTATGTGCAGCGTGGACTCATCTCGGCCTTTAACGAGGCGGGCTACAATACGGCATTCTACAGCAATCAGCGCCGCAACCGCTCGTTTATCGACTTCTTGGGATGCGAGGCACAGGATGTCGTGTTCATCAAAGATACCGCCTCCATCACCACCACCAATGTGCCCGACCTGAAGTTGCTCGATTTGCTCGACAATACCCTTCGCCGCTACGACGGTGGCAAACTGCTTGTGGTGCTGCATGCCTATGGCTCGCATTTTAATTATCATGATCGCTACTCTCGCCAGCAGGCCCACTTCACCCCCGACGAGATACCGAGCGCCGAGGTCAAATACCGCGAGCAACTCATCAACGCCTACGACAACACCATCGGCGTGGTCGACGAACTCGTGAACGGTATCGCTGAGCGCCTGCGCGCCCTCGATGTGCCCGCGGTGATGATTTATACCAGCGACCACGGCGAGGACATCTTCGACGACAAGCGCGGTCGCTTCCTTCATGCCTCGCCCATACCCACCTACTACCAGTTGCGTGTGCCTTATGTGGTGTGGGCATCGCCAGCCTATCGCGAGACGTTCGCCTCGCAGTGGCAGGCCGTGATGAGTCATCGCGACAAGCCCATCTCGCCAAATATGGTGACCTTCCACACGTTGCTCGACATGAGCGGTATCAAGGCCAACCTGTTCAAGCCGTCGTTGGCCTTGAGCAATCCCTCGTTCAAGCCCGTGCCCCGACTCTATGTCGACGACCACAACCACTACCGCACAATGGACAACTGCGGTCTCAAGAAACTCGACGTTGAGGCATTCAAGAACAACCACATTCAGTATCCTTGATGGCTCACATGCCCCGGCAAATTGAATTGTTGGCTCCTGCCCGCGATGCTGCGATAGCCCTTGAGGCTATTGAGCATGGCGCCGATGCGGTGTATATGGGTGCGTCGCGGTTTGGTGCTCGCATGGCGGCTGGCAACACGGTGGCCGACATCGCCCGCGTGTGTGAGGCAGCACATCGCTTTAACGCACGTGTCTATGTCACCGTCAACACCATTGTCCACGATAGCGAACTGCGTGCAGTTGAGCAGTTGGTGCGCGAACTCTATGATGCGCAAGTCGATGCCCTCATCGTGCAGGACATGGCCCTGTTGCGCCTCGATTTGCCGCCCATTGCCCTTCATGCCAGCACGCAATGCGACATACGCACAGTCGAAAAAGCGCGATTTCTTGAGGCTGTGGGTTTTTCACAACTGGTGCTGGCGCGCGAACTCACCCTGGCCGAGATTGGGGCCATCCACGACGCTGTGGCAGTGCCACTGGAAGGCTTTGTGCATGGCGCTTTGTGCGTGAGTTACAGCGGACGCTGCCAGGTGAGCCAGTTGGTGAAAAATCGCAGCGCCAATCGTGGTGAGTGTGCGCAATTGTGCCGCTTGCCCTATGACCTCGTCGACGGTGAGGGTCGCGTGTGGCAACACGCCAAGCATTTGCTGTCGCTGCGCGACCTCAACCAGAGTGCGCGCCTCGACCAGATGCTGGCGGCGGGCGTGTCGTCGTTTAAGATTGAGGGTCGCCTCAAGGAAATGGGTTATGTGAAGAATGTGGTGGCCCACTACCGCCAAATTATTGACGAGGCGATAGCGCGCAGCGCCGGTCGTTATGTCCGCCTGTCGATCGGGGCGAGCGACTACACCTTCACGCCCGACGTGTCAAAGAGTTTCAATCGCTCCTTTACGCACTATTTCCTCGACGAGCGCCGTCCGTCGAGGGGAAATATGGCATCGCTCGATACCCCCAAGTCGCTGGGAGAACCCTTAGGTCCTGTGACACGGGTCAATGGCAATCGCCTGACGATAGCAACTACGGCTCAACTGGCCAATGGCGACGGCCTGAGTTATTTTGCCCCCGACGGGCAGTATGAAGGCATGCGCGTGAATAGGGTAGAGGGTCGTGAGGCTATCATGCGTGAGCGTGTGCGCGCGCTCGCTGGAACCATGGTTTACCGCACCACCGACAAGGTTATGGACGACTTGCTGTCGCGCCGTTCGGCGCAGCGCACTATCGCTGTCGATGCCTTGCTCAAGACGGAGCCTCAAGGTATGTCGCTCACGCTCACCGACGAGCGTGGCCACACTGTGACGGTGAGTGAGCAAGACGTGGATGTGCAGCCTGCCCGCACGCCGCAAAGTGAGCGACAACGCAACGAGTTGGCCAAGTTGGGCGGCACCATCTATCGCTTGCGTGAGGCGACGGTGCTCGAGGGGATGTTCATCCCGTCGTCGTCGCTGGCTGCCTTGCGTCGCCAAGCCGTGGCACGTCTCGATGCGTGCCATAGCGCGGCCTATCGCCGTGAGGCGCGCCGCCCCGAGGACAAGACTGCGCGTTATCCGTCCACCGCACTTGTGAGCGCCGACAATGTGGCCAACCAGGTCGCCGAGCGTTTTTACCGTGAACATGGTGTACACACGATTGTGCCCGCCGTCGAGGCTGGCGGCGAGGTCACCCATGCCATGCACACCCGCTACTGCTTGCGCCGTGAATTGGGGGCATGTCTGCGCACGCCACAGGGGTCTCGTTTGCCGCAAGAACTGTTTCTGCGTTCGGCAGGCATCACCATGCAAGTGCATTGCGATTGCAGCCATTGCGAGATGCATTTGGAGTTGGTTTGACTTTTTTTGTGGGTGCAGATTTTGACATTTTGCGGCCAATCGCTAAATTTGCACCATGGAATCGACAAAAAAGCGCGTGCTGGCCATCATCAATCCCATCGCTGGCACAAAGAACAAGGCCAAAATACCGCAAATCATCGACCAGTTTCTCGACAAGGAACTGTGGTCGTGCGAACTGCGCTATACCGAGCGCGTGGGTCATGCCAACGAACTCGCCCTCGATGCGGTGTCGCGTGGCATCGACTGCGTGGTGGCCATAGGCGGCGATGGCACCGTGAACGAGGTGGCTCGTGCGCTCACGGGCACGAAGACGGCGCTTGCCATTGTGCCCTGTGGCTCGGGCAATGGCCTTGCACGCCACCTTCACATCCCCATGAACATGGCGCGCGCGGTGGAAGTGCTCAATGCCGACCATGTGGAGACCTTCGACTATTGCGCCGTCAACGAACGTCCCTTCTTTTGCACCTGTGGCGTGGGCTTTGATGCCCAAGTGAGTTATCGCTTTGCCAACGAGGGCACGCGCGGCCTGGTGACCTATGTGCGCACCACCATCAGCGAGTATTTCCGCTATCGTCCACAGCCCTATGAACTGTTTGTCGACGACGAGCACATTCATGAAGATGCCTTCGTCATTGCGGTGTGCAATGCCGCGCAATATGGCAACAATGCCTACATAGCACCTCGTGCCACGATGCAGGACGGCGAACTCGACGTGACGGTAATACATCGTTTTAATCTCTTGAGCGCTGCCGTGCTTGGCGCGCGCCTGTTCACTCGCAGCATCGACCGCGACCGCCACATCACCATCTATCGTGGACGCCACATCGTGATAAAGCGTGCTCGCGCCGACGTGATGCACATCGACGGCGACCCCGTGATGATGCCTGCGCGCCTCGATATTACCTGCCACCACCAGGGTATCAACATCATGGTTCCTCCTCACAGTCAGCCCTAAAACCCTGTAGCGAGCGCCAAAATCACCTTTTTTGTAAAAAAATGGCAAATAATTGGGAAATTATTTTGCCACTTGGCTAATAATGCCTAACTTTGGAATATCTTCACGTGAAGTGTGTCGTGGAGTGCATTTGTTGCATTTAAAAACTAATAACCATTCATAACATCATTATCAAATGAACTATTTGAAGTTTGATAAAAACCTGATGATCAATCTTGAACAGTCTCTTGCCAAGGAGATGTTGAGGACCAATCAGTCGGGTGCCTATCACTGTACAACCATTGTGGGTTGTAACACGCGCAAGCAGCATGGCTTGCTCGTCATTCCCATTCCCGAGATGGACGACAACAGCCACGTGTTGCTGTCGAGCCTTGACGAGACGGTCATTCAGCATGGCGCTCCGTTTAATTTGGGTTTGCACCGTTATGGTGGCAACACCTTCAGTCCTAACGGCCACAAGTACATCCGCGAGTATGATTGTGAGCGCGTGCCCACCACCACCTATCGTGTGGGTGGCGTGATTTTGAAGAAAGAAAAAATCTTTATCACGCACGAAAACCGCATTCTCATTCGCTACACGCTTGTCGAGGCCCACTCGCGCACCACGTTGCAGTTCCGTCCGTTCTTGGCGTTCCGTGACGCCAACGACCTGTGTGTGGAAAACAATGTGGCGCGTCGCGACTATCACGAGGTGAACAATGGCATTGCCACGTGCATGTACGATGGCTATCCCACGCTGTTCATGCAGTTGAGTCGCAAGCCGCAGTTCATTTTCGACCCGCACTGGTACAAGGGCATTGAGTATCCCAAGGATCAAGACCGCGGCATTCCTTATCGCGAGGACTTGTATGTGCCTGGCTATTTTGAAGTCGACATCAAGAAGGGCGAGAGCATCATCTTCTCGGCAGG
>CACWKM010000140.1 GCA_902761475.1 uncultured Bacteroidales bacterium | reverse complement strand
GAGATTGAACTGCCCGAGTCGCTGCTGGCTATCGTCGACGAGAACGACGATAACTTGCTGTGCCAACTCTTCACCGACCTTCCTTACATGGGCGTGGACACGGATAGTCACTGCTATGTGTTTTTCACGTCGAAGTCGTTCTCGCAGGTGGTGCTTGTTCCGCTCGACGATGAACGCAAGGCCATGGATGTGATGTCGCGTCGCGTGGGTGGTGACTTTGCCGCGCACGAGGGGTTGCAGTGTGCCTATGTGGAGGACCATTTCTATGCCGTGAAGGACCATGTGCTCATGATAGCGCGCGTGTCGCGTCTGGCTCCTATCGAGAAGTTGGCCCATCAGGCCGCCATCATGTATTCGCGCAATGGTCGCGACATCACGGCGGTGGAGGAGGTGACGGCTCACATCAATGGCGAGGGGGCGGTGAACATCTATCTCACGATGCCTGCCGTGAAGTCGTTGCTCAACGGGTCGGTCACCTATCGCGAACTTGCCGAGAAGATGCCGCTTGTTGACATCTTTACTGAGAGCGACGTCAAGGCGGTGCAGGCTCGCGTGATGCTCGACGACAAGGGCGGTAAACTCGAGGCCGAGTTGCTGGCCGACGAGGGCAGTGACTATGTGCGATTGCTCAAGGCCACGACGAGCAAGCCGTCGGCATCGGTACTTGCCGCGATACCCACCAGCATGGAATATATCATGTCGATGAGCGTGCATGGCGATAAGTTTGTGGCGCTGCCTCAGATTCAGCAGTTGCTCGATGTGTTCAAGGCGTTGCCCTATATTGGCGTGATAGACCTTGCCGCGATTTTGCGCAACATCGATGGGCCGTTTGCCGTGGGAATGGCTCACGACCCGACTTTTGATGACGAGTGGAACGCCGTTGTGGCTGCCAAAACCACTCATGCCGATGCCATCGTGTCGCAGATTAGCGCCTTTGCGACGGCCATGGGCCAGGCTCCCGAGATTTACGACGGCGAGTACATTTACCAGTATGACAACAAGATGATAAAGGTGGGCACGAGCAATGATGTGCTCTATGTGAAAATGCTCAACTATGAGCAGACCGAGGGTTATGCGTCGGAGTTGCCCGCTGCGGTGCAGTTGTTTGACAGCGCTCCCATCGCGTTCTATGTGCAGCCGTCGTCACCGTTCTCGGGTGCTCACTTCAGTTGCGGTCTCACCGACTATGTGCATGTGAATGGCGAGTTTGTGCCCTCGAGTGCCCAAACCAACGCTGCGCTTGAATTGCTTGAGATACTGTGCTCGGTGAAGTCGTCGCGCCCCTATGACGACATGGCCTCGGATGCTTGGGCCAGCGTTTCGGGTTTGCCGGCGTCGAACCATTGATAGGGTTCCTGTGGCTGGTAGCCGTTGATGAGCAGGTCGCGACAGGCGTCGACGTAGAAGGGTACGATGCCGAACACCTGGCGATTGCCGCCATAGCGCTGCAGCGCCTCGAAGATGGCTGGCGAAATCACGTGCACGCCCCCGAAGGCCAACTCCTGATATCCCTCAACCTCGATATTGAAACCGGCAGGTCGCACCTCGCCGGTTTTTTTGTTCACCCATCCCTGCAAGCGTGCGTTGGCGTCAAATACCAGATAGCGTTGCGTGACGCGTTGTTTCACAAGCAAGGTGGCGGCAGCGCCGCTGTGCTGGTGGTGGGCAATCATCGCCCCCAGGTCGAGGGTGGTCATGATGTCGGCATTGTGTAGCAGGATGGGCTCGTCGCCCATGAGCAGTTGTTGCGCCTTGAGCACTCCGCCGCCGGTGTCGAGCAGCAAGTCGCGCTCATCGCTCACGGCGATGTTGAGGCCAAAGTTGTCGTGGTCGCGCAAGTAGTCAATCACCTTGTCGGCGAAGTGGTGCACGTTGACGACAATCGACGTGATGCCCGCAAGTGCCACGCGCTCGATGACGCGTTGCAGCATCGTTTTGCCGGCCACCTCGACCAGCGCTTTGGGGCGGTCGTCGGTGAGCGGACGCAGGCGTGTGCCCAGGCCTGCGGCAAAAATCATCGCTTTCATTTCTTGGGGAGCAGCGTCTGCTCAATATTTTGCTCGCGGTGCACGAGTTCGACTTTCACGTTGAATTTCTCGTTGATGTGTTGCGCCATGTGTTGCGCGCTATAGACCGAGCGGTGCTGTCCGCCTGTGCAGCCAAAGCACACCATCAGATTGGTGAAGCCGCGCTCCACATATCGTTTCACCGAGGCGTCGACGAGCCCGTAGGCATGGTCGAGGAAGGTGAGGATTTCGCCGTCGTCCTCGAGGAACTTGATGACCTGCGGGTCGAGTCCCGTGTAGGGCTTGTAGCGGTCGTACTTGCCCGGGTTGTTCACCGCGCGGCAGTCGAACACGAATCCGCCTCCGTTGCCCGACGTGTCGTTAGGAATCCCTTTCTTGTAGGCAAAACTCATCACCTTCACCGTGAGTGCGCGCTCGTTGAGTCCGTCGGTGAACTGCGACATGTTGACCAGTCGGTTGAGCATGTCGTTGAGATAGGGGTATTCCACATAGGGCTTGTGCAGGAGGTCGCGCAGGTTGTTGATGGCGAACGGCACACTCTGCATGAAGTGCGGTTTTTTCTCGAAATATCCCCTGAAGCCATAAGCGCCGAGCACTTGCAGGGTGCGGAACAGCACGAAGTGGCGCAGTTGTGAGTTGAAATAGTTCACGTCCACGGGCTTGTACTTGCGCAATGCGGCGATGTACTCGCCAATGAGTTCGCGGCGCAGGCTGTCGGGGAAATTGGCCTTGGCCTGCCACAAGAAGGACGCCACATCGTAGTAGAAGGGTCCCTTGCGTCCGCCCTGGAAATCGATAAACCAGGGCTCCCCGTCGCGAATCATCACGTTGCGCGATTGGAAATCGCGGTACATGAACGTGGCGCTCACCGAGCGCAACAGCACGTCGGCCATGCGCTGGAAGTCGTTCTCGAGTTTTTCTTCGTCAAATTCCAGCCCTGTGGCCTTGAGGAAGCAATATTTGAAGTAGTTCAGGTCCCAAAATATGGAGCGGCGGGTGAACTCGGCAGCGGGGTAGCAGTGGGTGAAGTCGAAGCCATCGGCTCCGGCAAACTGGAACTCGCAGAGTTGTCGCATGGTCTTGGCGAGCAGTTGCTTCTCCTCGTCGCTGAACACGCGTGTCTTTCGCCCCTTCTCAATGGCGTTGAACAAGATGCAGTCGCCCAAATCCTCTTGTAGGTAGGTCATGTGGTCGTCGCTCACAGCCACCACGCGTGGCACGTTGAGCCCCTTGCTGGCGAAGTGCTTGTCCATGTAGAGAAACGCGTCGTTTTCCTGGCGCAACTCCCCCACGACGCCCACGAGCGACTGCTCGCCGCCGAGGCGGTAATAATGGCGGTTGCTGCCCGAGGCGGGCATTTCGACGACACTCGTGGGTTCACTGCCCACATATTCCTTATATAATTTTTTCAATGCTTCGGCTGCCATAGCGAATGAATGCAGATAGGTGTTTTCTTTTAAATGAAAGTGCAAAGTTACAAAAAAGAGATTAGAAAAGAGAATTCCCAAGCCCGAATTGATAGTGATTCATTTTTTTTATACAAAATATGGCGCGGGGGTGGCGTGCCAGCGGCTACCCCCCTCGGGCGTGCGTAATTGTCCCTCTTCGAGGCACGGATTGGGGTGGTGGTGCCGTGTCCCCAGGTTTCGTCCCTCTTCGAGGCACTCACCTGGGGTTTGATTCACTTGCGGCTCTTCGAGCCGTTTGCACCTTCGGTGCTGGCAATGAGGGCGATTCTAAATATTTCGCCCTCCGGGCGCGAGACCGCAGCCCCCATGGCAAAACCGTGAGGGCGGTGATGTGAAATAATCCGTGAAATTCCTTGTTTTATCTCTTGGCTTGGTGCTGTTATTGCTTGGTGAGGTGGCTGATGGCGCGGTCGAGGAGGGTGTCGTGGTGGCGTGCGGTGTCGTCGGCGGTCTGGTCCACGTGGATGTGTGGCGCCGTGCCGAATTCGGTGAGTTCGCCTTTGGGGTCGGTGACCGGGCATGCCGAGAATCTCACGTTCCACCCATTGGGCAACTCGCTGGTGAAGGGCAGTCCGCAACCGCCGCCAGTGGTGTCGCCAATGACCGTGACCTGCGGCAGTGACTTCATGATTGACACGAAGTTGTTTGTTGCGCTGAACGACCCACGGTTGGTGAGGACCACCACGGGCTTGAGGTAGTGTATGTGCCCCTTGGTGGGGGAGAAGTAGTAGTGGAACGGCTCGGCAAAGTCGTTGTGTCCTCGCCCGTTCTTGTGCGTGATGGCGCCAGCATAGGTGCGCTCTTCGATGAATCTTCCCACGAGGGTCTCGACATTGGTGAGGTATCCGCCGCCGTTGTCGCGCACGTCGATGATGAGGCCGTCGCACGACGACAAGTAACTGAACACGAGGTCGAGGTTGCCCTCGCCAATGTTTGAGGCGAAATTGCCGTAGTGCATGTAGCCGATGTTGTCGGCGAGAATTTGATACTTGATGCCCGTGGTGCGGTGATAGTCGAAGTGTAGGTAATACTCGTCGATGAGTCGCTCGTCGTAGTTGACGGGATATTGTTCCCAAATCCAGTATCTCGACACGTCGTGAGCCGCAATGAGGTTCACGTGGCCGTCTTTAAGTTCCTTGAGCATGGTACCGCACAGGTCGAAAAGTTCCTGCGAGGTCATCGTGGCATTGACGCGCTTGGCATAGCGCTGGTGCACCTCGTTCCAGTCCACATCTTTGTAAGCGAAGAAACTGTAATGCTCGTCGAGAATTGTCCATAGTGCCTCGAAGTTGCCCTGCGGGTCGTTGTTGAACGACGGCTCATCGTGGCACGACGATACTACTGCCAGCAGTAGTAGCAAGACGGTGCGGCAAATTGCGGTGAGGTGTGTGTGCTGTGTGGCTATCGTGCGCATGACAATGAGGTGGAAACAGTG
>CACWKM010000139.1 GCA_902761475.1 uncultured Bacteroidales bacterium | reverse complement strand
CCGCCGCCTCGCATGCCGCCCACGTTCACCATGTATTTCTTGAGTTCGGGGTAGTGCCGGAGGTCTTGGCGCATGAGTCCGGCAATCTCCACGATGCCGCGTTTGCGCTGCGAGGGGTCCACGAGCCTGATGTTCATCGATATGATGTGCGAGCCATTGTCGCGCATCGAGGCAAAGGTGTTGTCGCTGCTCGCCTGACCCACGGTGTAGTTGAACACCTTGATTTCGGGATACTTCTCGGTCCACTCTTTGTAGAGGCGTTCGCACACGTCCTTGGCGATTTCCACGCGGCTGCCGATGGGCAACTCGAGGCTCACGCCCAGACGGCTGTTGTCGCTGGTGGGGAAGAACTCGCTACCGATGAACTTCATCAGGAACATGGTGGCGACGAAGATGCCCAGCGCGGCGATGCTCGTGATGTAGCGGTGGTTCACGCAGCGGTCGAGAATCCAAGCGTAGACATTGTCGAGTTTGTCGAGCACGCGCTCCACGGGGGCATAGATGCGCTTGAACAGGTCGCTCTTGCCGTGCTGCAAGCGCAGCATGCGGCTGCACAGCATGGGGGTGAGCGACAGCGCCGCCGTGGTGGAGATAATCATCATGATGGTCACCATCCATCCCAACTGGCGGAAGAGCACACCCGTCATGCCCGTGACCAGGGTGAGCGGGAAAAACACCGCGATGAGGGTGAGGGTAGAGGCGATCACACTGATGGCCACCTCGTTGGTGCCATGCACGGCGGCCTGCTTGGGCGCAGAACCGCGTTCGATGTGGGTGGTGACATTCTCCAGCACCACGATGGCGTCGTCCACCACCATACCGATGGAGATGGACAGTGCCGACAGCGACACGATGTTCAGCGTGTTGCCGGTGGCATAGAGATAGATGAACGAGGCAATGAGCGAGATGGGGATGGTGAGGGTGATGATAATCGTGGCGCGCCAGCGACCCAGGAAGAACAGCACCACGATGACCACGAAGAGCAACGCATAGAGCACGGTCTCGACGAGCGAGGCAATGGTGTTGCGAATGTTGTCGCTCGTGTCCACGATGTAGTCGAGTTTCACGTCGGCAGGCAGGTTCTTCTGGATGCTGGGCAGCACATCGTGAATCTTGTTACTGATTTGCACCGAGTTGGCTCCGCTCTGCTTTTGCACGATAATCATGGCGCCCTTCACGCCGTTGTTGTAGGTCTCCTGTGCGCGCTCCTCGAGCGAGTCGTCGATGCGTGCCACATCGCCCAGGTGCACCACGCCGCCGTTGCTTGCTCCCACCACGATGTTTTTCATCTCCATGGGGTCCTTGAACTCGCCTTGCACGCGCAGGGCATAGGTTTCGCTACCGATGTCGAAGGTGCCGCCCGGGATGTTGCGGTTCTCGGCGCCAATGAGCGAGGCGATGCCCTCCACGGTGAGGCCATAGGCCTCGAGGCGGATGGGGTCCACATAGACGTGCACCTCGCGCTTGGGAGCGCCGGCAATCGACACCGAGCCCACGCCATCGACACGGGCAAGTGGGTTGGCGACGTTCTCGTCGAGAATCTTATAGAGGCCCGGCATGCTCTCGCCAGCCTGGGCCGAGAGCAGCACGATGGGAATCATGTCGGAACTGAACTTGAAGATGATGGGCGTCTGCGACTCGTCGGGCAGATAGTTGGATATCATGTCGAGTTTGTCGCGCACATCGTTGGTGAGCGCATCGATGTTGTAGCCATACTCAAATTCAAGCGTGACGATAGAGATGTTCTCCTTGCTGTTGCTGGTGATGTGCTTGAGGTGCTCCACGCTGTTGAGGGTGTTCTCGAGCGGTCGCGTGACGTTTTGCTCGATATCCTGCGCGCTGGCGCCTTGATAGGTGGTCATCACCATGATGGTGTTGGTGTCGATGTCGGGGTAGAGGTCGATGGGCAGTTTCTGCAGCGAGAACAAGCCTATGATGACCACCGCGACAAAGATGAGAATCACCGTTACCGGGCGCTTGACCGAACTGGAATAGATACTCATGAACCTGTGTGAAATCTAAAAAACAACAATTGTCGTGACCCCGTTTCGGTCACTTGGCGACCTCCACTCTTGCTCCGTCGATGAGTCGCGATTGTCCGCTCACGACCACTTGCGTGCCGCTCACGAGTCCTCCCAGCACCTCATATCGGTCGCCCATGCGTCGTCCCAGTTCCACCTCTCGCCACTCCACGGTGCCGCCGTTGTTCACAAACACATAGCGCACGCCGCTGCCGGTTTGCTTCTGGATGGCACGGTCGGGCACCACCACGTTGTGGCGCACGCCATAGTTGAAGGTGACGCGGGCAAACATGCCCGTGCGCACTTTGTTGGCGCGGTTGTCGATGGTGACCTCCACCTGGAAGGTGCGCGTGGTCACGTCGATGGTGGGATGGATGAGGTGCACGCGTCCGGTGAACTCCTCGTCGCCATAGGTGTCGAGTTTCACCGTCACGGTCTGTCCCACTTTCACCTGCGGATATTCGCTCTCGTTCACGCTCACGATGACTTTGAGGGGTTGCTGCTGCTCAATCACGAGGATGGGCTGTCCGGCAGGCAGGTCACCGGCGTCGTAGTTCTTGGCGGTGACCACGCCGCTCACCGGCGAGGTGAGCACGGTGTTCTCGCGCATGGTGCGCAGCGCGCGGGCGTTGGCGTCGTATTGCGCCTGCAACTGGTCCACGGCTTGCTGTGTGCCGCCTCCTATGCGCACCAGTTCTTTGGCGCGCTCAAGGTCGCGGCGCTGGTTGGCCATGGCAATCTCCTGCTGGGCAATGTTCACGTCGTCGAGGATGACGAGGCTCTGCCCGGCGCGCACAGCACTGCCCACGTCCACGAGGATGCGCTTGATGCGGTTGCCGGTGGAACTGGCAATGTTGTTGGTCTTGAAAGCCTCCACAGTGGCGGTATATTCGCTCGTTTGGGGCACTTCCTCTTCGAGCACCGTGGCAACTTTGACAAGCGGCAACTCTTCTTTGGTTTCCTTCTTTGCCTCGTCCTTGCCTGTGCAGGCACTGCTCATGAGTGCCACCAGCAGGGCTATTGCATAATAGTTGAATTTCATAGGTGTATCTTATTTTTACTTTGTTTTCAATGCACGTAGTGTGTGTTTCCTAACAGGTACTCCAGATTGCTTTGCGCCACCAGGTAGTCGTGAATGGCCTGGTAATAACTCAGTCGCGCATACAGGAGCGCGTCCTCGGTGTCGAGCAGTTGAATGAAGGTGCCCACACCCATCTTGAAACTCTGCTCCATGATGTCGTTGGCCTTGGTGGCTTGTCGCACGCCGGCCTCGTTGCTCTCAATCTGCTTCACGGTGCGGTTGATGAGGTTCATCTGCGTTTGCACTTGCATTTGCAGCGAGCGTTGCAGGTTCTCGCGTTGCCATCGCATCTCGCGCAGTGCCACTTCGGCCTGGCGCTGCTTGTAGAGGCGCTGACCGCCGGTGAACAGCGGCAAGGTGAGGGTGAGGCCCACGCTCGACGACGGGTGCCAGTCGAAGTTCTTGAACGGGCTGCCGTTTGACATGGAGTTCCACATGTAGTTGAAACTGCCGTTCAATGTGGGATACCAAGCCATCCTGGTCACGTCGAGGCTCTTCTTCAGGTAGTCGGTCTGCAAGTCGAGCGACTTGAGCGAGGTGTTGTTCACCAGGCTGGTGTCGGTGGCGAGCACGTCGTTATACATTTGCATCTTGAAGTCGTCGAGTTTCTGGCTGGGCTTGAAGTCGGTGCGCACGTCCATGCCCATGAGCACCTTGAGTTGCAACTCCAGCGTCTCGATGGCGTTGTCGGCCTCAATAATCGACGGCTCCAGGTTGGTGACCGCCACACGCGCGCGCAATACATCATATTCGCTCGCCGTGCCCAGGTCAAATTTCTTCTGGAACACGTCGGCGTTGAACTGTGCCGTGGCGTGGTTCTCCTCAATCGCGCGCTTGGAGTCTTCGGCGAGCAGGAGGGCATAGTAGGCGTTTTTCACCTGATTGACCAGCGAGAGTTTGTTGGCTCGCGCTGCCTCCACGTTTTGCAGTATTTGGTTGTCGCTGAGTTTGATAGACTTCCACAGCGTGGGCATCACCAGTGGCACCGAGGCGTTGAAGCCTGTGGAGTAGGTGTTGTCGCGGCCCATTTTGATGCTCGTGGAGCCTTCGGGAGTGGTCATGTAGATGGTCTGGATGGCAAGGTTGCGCGTGTACTGGCCCGAGAAGTTGACGTTGGGCAACAACTGGCCCAGCGCTTCCTTGTGCGAATAGTCCACCCGCTTAATCTCCATGTCCTTGATTTTGATGGTGGGGTTGTCGTTGAGCGCAATCTTGATGCACTCGTCGAGCGAAAGTTGGGTCTCGGGCAGGTATTGCGCCGCAGCGTGAATGCTACCGAGCAACGTGAGCGACAGAAGCACCGCCCGCAACTTGTTTGTCAATTTTATCGATTGGAACATAAGTTTCTTCGTGAGATAATATAAGCCTGCAAAATTACTATTTCTCATTTGAACTGCAAAGCGTTTGCCGCAAATCCACGATAAAATGTGAGATAATGACCGCCGTGGCGCAAAGTATTCGCCATTTGGAACACCATGTGTGGCGAGAAATGGGTAACTTTGCAACCGTTATAGGACACTTAACTAACCATCAATCAAGCACTATGGCACACAATTGTGAAAACTGCAAGTTTCGTGCGCGCTATGACCGCGCCCCCAAGTCGTTGCTGGGACGCTTTTGGCGCTGGCACATCAATTTCTGCCCAGGATGGCGTGGATATTTCAACTCGCTGAGCGAGGAGGAAAAAGCCGCTCTGCGCCTCAAGTACAATTTCACGAAATACTGAGAAACTCGCCCCCTTCATGAGGTGAACTGCACTCCAATCGTTGTGTTTCCAACTTTTGGGGTGCAGTTTAACGAATGTAGGGCTGTGGTTATCGCCAGCCGGACGGCGACAGAAGGTAAATGAAAAAAAAGCGTTGCGGACCATTCCGCAACGCTTTTTTTATTTAAGAAAAT
>CACWKM010000138.1:2468-7979 GCA_902761475.1 uncultured Bacteroidales bacterium | reverse complement strand
CACAAGCCACGGCGCGAGCCTCCTCGTGTTGCGACTTGCCCATACCCACCTTCAAGCCGTGGTTGATACACGGAGCGTAGGCGATAATCACCGAAGGACCGTCGTAGGCCTCGGCCTCGCGGATTGCCTTGAGCGTCTGGGCATTGTCGGCACCCATTGCCACCTGAGCCACATAGACGTAGCCATAGGTCGAGGCGATGAGGCCCAAGTCTTTCTTGCGGATGCGCTTGCCGGCAGCGGCAAACTTAGCGATAGCACCAAGCGGAGTAGCCTTCGAGGCCTGGCCGCCAGTGTTGGAGTACACCTCGGTGTCGATAACCAGGATGTTCACGTTCTTGCCGCTGGCAATCACATGGTCCAAACCGCCGAAACCGATGTCGTAACTTGCACCGTCGCCACCCACAATCCATTGCGAGCGCTTCACGAGATACTGACCCAACTCCTTCACCTTGATGTCGGCAGGATTGTCGCTGTGCTCGATGGCCTCGAGAATCTTGTCGCTGAGTTCACGGCTGCGAGCACCGTCGTTGCGGTTGTCGAGCCACTCTTGATAGAGCGCCTTCACATCGTCGCGAACACCGTCGGCGGCAATGGCGTCCTGCACGAGAGCGGTGACGCGGTCGCGCATCTTCTCGTCGGCAATCGCCATACCAAGACCAAACTCACAGAAGTCCTCAAAGAGGGAGTTTGCCCATGCCGGACCATGGCCCTTCTCGTTCACGCGATAAGGCGTGGAGGGCACGCTGGCCGAGTAGATTGAACTACAACCCGTGGCGTTAGCCACCATCTCACGGTCGCCAAAGAGTTGCGAAATGAGTTTCAAGTACGGAGTTTCGCCGCAACCCGAGCAAGCGCCCGAGAACTCAAAGAGCGGCGTGGCAAACTGCGAATTCTTCACGTTGAGTTTCACGTCCACGCGGTCTTGCTTCGAGGTGACATGCTTGCTGGCATAGTCCCAGAGTTTCTGGTCGTCCTCGTGACCCATGAGGGGCACCATCTCAAGCGCTTTCACGCCCTTCTTGCCCGGACACACGTCCACGCAGTTGCCGCAGCCCAAGCAGTCGAGCACATCGACGACTTGCACAAATGCCAGTCCTTCGAGGCCCTTGCCGATGGCCTTGAGTTGGTCTTCGGGCTTGAATGGCGAGGCGGCAGCCTCTTGCTCGTCCATGAGGAACGGACGGATAGCAGCGTGCGGACACACATAGGCGCACTTGTTACACTGGATGCAATTCTCGCTCTTCCACAGGGGCACGAATGTGGCCACACCGCGCTTCTCATAGGCAGCCGTACCGGGATCCCAGGTACCGTCCTCGCGACCAGCGAATGCGCTCACGGGCAGCAAGTCGCCATTCTGGGCGTTGATGGGACGCACCACGTCGTTGACAAAGGCGGGAGCATCGTCAGCCACGGCGCCGTCGGCGGGAAGGCTCTTCCAAGCGGGATCCACAGCGAGTTCAAGATACTCGCCACCGCGGTCCACAGCCTGATAGTTCTTGTTCACCACGTCCTCGCCCTTGCGGCCATAACTCTTGACGATGAACTTCTTCATCTGCTCCACGGCGAGTTCCACGGGAATCACCTCGGTGATGCGGAAGAACGCCGATTGCAGAATGGTATTGGTGCGGTTGCCCAAACCAATCTCCTGTGCAATCTTGGTGGCGTTGATGTAGTACACCTTGATGTCGTTCTCGGCAAAATACTTCTTCACCTTGTTGGGCAGATTGGCAGCCAACTGGTCGCCCTCCCACACGGTGTTGAGCAGGAATGTGCCGCCACGCTGCAAACCGCGCGTCACATCGTACATGTGCAGATAGGCCTGCACATGGCATGCCACGAAGTTTGGCGTGGTCACGAGATAGGTCGAGCGGATGGGCTCGTCGCCAAAGCGCAAGTGCGAGCAGGTGAAACCGCCCGACTTCTTCGAGTCGTAACTGAAGTAAGCCTGGCAATACTTGTCGGTGTTCTCACCGATGATTTTCACAGAGTTCTTGTTGGCACCCACGGTACCATCGGCACCCAGACCGTAGAACTTGGCCTGATAGATGCTTGCGCCACCCATGGCAATCTCTTCCTTCATGGGCAGCGAGGTGAAGGTCACGTCGTCCTCAATGCCAATGGTGAATTGATTCTTGGGCATGGGGAGGGCCAGGTTCTCATAGACCGAGAGAATTTGCGCCGGCGTGGTGTCTTTCGAGCCCAAGCCGTAACGTCCGCCCACGATGAGCGGTGCATTCTCAACGCCATAGAAACAGTCCTTCACGTCGAGATAGAGGGGCTCGCCCAGTGCGCCGGGTTCCTTGGTGCGGTCGAGCACGGCAATGCGCTTGGCAGTGCTGGGCACGGCGGCAAGAAAGTGCTTGGCCGAGAACGGACGGTAGAGATGCACAGCCACAAGGCCCACCTTCTCGCCCTTTTCCACGAGGTGGTCGATGGTCTCGCGAATGGCCTCGGTCACACTGCCCATAGCGATAATCACGCGGTCGGCATCCTTGGCACCATAATAGGTGAACAAGCCATACTTGCGACCGGTAATCTCGTTAATCTTATTCATGTAGTCCTCCACGATGGCGGGCACGGCAGTGTAGAAGTCGTTGCACGACTCGCGATGCTGGAAGAACACGTCGGGGTTCTCGGCAGTACCACGAGTGACAGGGCGGTCGGGATTCATGGCGCGATGGCGGAACTGAGCCAATGCCTCCATGTCGAGCAGCGGGCGCAGGTCTTCCTGGTCCATAGCCTCCACCTTCTGAATCTCGTGCGAGGTGCGGAAGCCGTCAAAGAAGTTGACAAAGGGCACGCGGCTCTTGATGGCGCTCAAGTGAGCCACACCAGCCAAATCCATCACTTCCTGCACCGAACCCTCGCACAGCATGGCGAAGCCCGTCTGGCGAGTGGCCATCACGTCCTGATGGTCGCCAAAGATACACAGGGTGTGCGAAGCAAGTGTGCGAGCCGACACATGGAACACGCCGGGGAGCAACTCACCAGCAATCTTGTACATGTTGGGAATCATCAGCAGCAAGCCCTGCGAAGCGGTGTAGGTGGTGGTGAGCGCACCAGCCTGCAACGAGCCGTGGACGGCACCAGCGGCGCCAGCCTCGCTCTGCATCTCCTGTACGGTCACTGTCTCACCGAAGATGTTCTTGCGGCCAGCAGCGGCCCACTCGTCAACGTGTTCGGCCATCGTCGACGACGGAGTAATGGGATAGATGGCGGCTACCTCGGTAAACATGTAACTAATGTGTGCCGCGGCCTGGTTGCCATCACAGGTCATGAATTTCTTTTCTTTAGCCATAAGAAGAAATTTTTTGATTCGTTTGTTTAATCGATTAGAAGTTATGTTTCAGTGTGTTGATTAGTCCTATCGTGTGCTTTGAGAGCCTCTTTGGTCTTCCAAATTGCAAAGATACAAAAAACTTTTTAGTCTTTGGCCGTTGAGGGGGTTAAAAATCTGTCCCCACTGCAGCAATGACGTTTATGATGAAGGCGATGTCGGTCGCGGTGACTGCGCCATCGCGGTTCACGTCGGCACGGCCATCGTAGGTCGATTCCAGTTCAAGTCCGGCCAGCACATTGACCACGGCGGCAATATCCACGGCGGTCACCTGTCCGTCGAGGTTCACGTCGGCAGGAGTGTTCAGCGCCACGACGCGTTGCACGGCGGCAGTCGCGTCGAGTTTGCCGGCACCCCATTGAACGCTGTTGCCGCCTTCCACCCAGGCGTCGCGACGCGATGTGCTGGTGAGGATGCGACGCATAGCGGCCACATCGAGCGTGGGGTCCACCTCGAGGCACAACGCCACGGCACCCGACACCGCGGGAGCCGACATCGAGGTGCCCCACATCACCTCATAGGCATAACTCGTTCCGTCTACCTCAACGCCAGGTGGCAACAACTTGCTGCCGCTCGCCACACGGTCGTCGTAGCGGTTGGCCGACGAAATCACGGCATAGCCGGGCGCCACCAAGTCGGGATGACTGATGCCGCGCGCATCAATGCCATAGGACGACCACCACGCAATGTCGTGCGGCACGCAGTCATTAAAATAAAAGGTCTGGTCATTGCTCATGGTCACGCTGGCACGCGTGCAAAACGCACCCACCGAGATGGTGTTGTCGCCGCACGCAAGGTCGCTAATCGACATCGCGTCGTTGCCCACGGCATAGCCCTCCATGTCGCCATCGCTGAAGTGCAACCCGCAGCCAAACAGACGCAAATGTTGCTGGTCGGCATTGCTATAGGTGAGCGTCATGCGGTAGTCATAACTCGAAAGGTCGCCATCGGGCACTATCAGCGAGTGATACATGCCGTTGTCCTCCACAGCCGTCACGGCATCGAAACTGCCATTGCTGTAGCGGGCAAACTCGGCATCGGTGTCGGCGTCGATGTGAAACACGCTGTCGGCAGGCAAATCGGTAATGACCGGCGTGGCGTAGAGTTGCTCGCCGGTGTTGACATCGACGATGGCCATGCGCACGCCATGCGGCACAGCACCTGTCGTCGACCACGCGCCCACATAGCCGTGCATCTTGTAGAAACGGCTGCCATTGCAGCGCAACACGGTGCGCAACTCCTCGTCGGGGCTTTCGAAGGTGTGTTCCAGACACATGCCCAAGCCGCCATCGTTGCCAGCCGAGAGCACGCAGAAGCGGCCCGGCTCGGCAAGTTCGTCCATGAGGCGGCACAGGGGCGACGAGCCGTCGTGCGGGCCGTCAACGTCGCCTATGCTCATATTGATTACGCAGGGTTTGCCGACACGCCGCGCATAGTCAAACAGATAGCGCAGGCCGTGGGCTATATTGGCGTCGGTGAGTTTATTCTCGGGCATGCTACACACGGCGATATCGGCCTCGGGAGCCATGCCGTGCAAGTTGTTGCCCGTGTAACTGCCGGCGGCGGTGCCGGTGGTGTGCGTGTGCGTGCCGTGCATCGACAGGTTGGTGTCGCTGGTGAGGGCCGCTATCTCATCTGGAGTCTCGTAAAAACTCCCCGGCAGTTCACAACCGTCGACCACTGGCGACGTGCCGCTCTCGTCGCAGGGCATATAGACTGCCCGCACACGACTACGGCCCTGCGCATCGCACAGGTTGATGTGGTTGAAGTCCACGCCGGCATCAATAATTCCCACGATGACTCCCGCCCCCTTGTGGGCGCCACCGATGCCCGCCGCCGTGCCTTGCTGCACGGCATCAACATAGGTATAGCGGCGCACGCTGTCGTTGGTGAGCGTCAGATGTCGCGCCACGGCCACTTGTCGCACGCCGGCGGTGGCCGCCACGGCGCCCATCGTCTCAATGGGCACGCGTGCCGACACCACGCCAGCCGTACTGCCTTGCACCCAGACGCCCAAACGCCGCAAACTGTCGGTCACCGAGGCGTCGTCCACCATCACAAAGCAGTCGAGCCACTGCGTGCCGTGCATCGACAGGTTGGTGTCGCTGGTGAGGGCCGCTATCTCATCTGGAGTCTCGTAAAAACTCCCCGGCAGTTCACAACCGTCGACCACT
>CACWKM010000138.1:0-2459 GCA_902761475.1 uncultured Bacteroidales bacterium | reverse complement strand
CTGCTATGGCAACGAGGAGCGACAGGATGGTGGCAAAAGCCCTGGGCGACCAGGTGCTCATGACAACTTGTGAATAATGAGGCCCGAGCGCAATTTGGGCTCAAACCAGGTGGCCTTGGGAGGCATGATGTTGCCCGTGTCGGCGATGTCGATGATTTGCTGCATCGTCACGGGGTACAGCGCCAGGGCCACACGCATTTCGCCGCTATCGACACGACGCTGCAACTCGCCCAGGCCGCGGATGCCGCCCACGAAGTCGATGCGCTTGTCGGTGCGCAAGTCGGTGATACCCAAAATGTCGCGCAAGATGTAGTTGCTCGAGATGGTCACGTCGAGCACTCCGATGGGGTCGCTGTCGTCGTAGGTGTCGGCATGGGCCGCCAAGCGGTACCAGTGGCCGTCGAGATAGAGCGAGAATTCGTGCAGACGTGCAGGCTTATAGATTTCGGTGCCCATGTCTTGCACGTCGAAGTGCTCGCCCACGGCAGCAAGAAACTGCTCCGAACTCAAGCCGTTCAGGTCTTTCACCACGCGGTTGTAGTCCATCACCTTGAGGTGCGACTGCGGGAAACACACGGCCAACAGGAAGTTATACTCCTCGTCGCCACGATGATGGGGATTGGCCTTGGCCTTGGCTTCGCCCACGTGGGCTGCTGCCGCGGTGCGGTGATGGCCGTCGGCGATATATAGATAAGGCATGGCGGCAAAAGCCTGGGTGATGGCGGCGATGGTGGCTTCGTCGTCGATGAGCCACAGCGTGTGCCCTATTCCGTCGGGTGCCACGAAGTCATACTCTGGCTCGCGCGCCACCGTGGCGTCGATGATGCGCTGCAACTCGGCATTGTCGGGAAAAGCCAGGAACACCGGCTCCACATTGGCGTCGTTCACCTCGATGTGGTGCATGCGGTCGGTCTCCTTCTCGCGGCGCGTGAGTTCATGTTTGCGGATGCGACCCTCCAGATAGTCCTCCACGCTGGCGCCCACCACAAAGCCGCACTGGCGGCGGCCATCCATGGTCTGGGCGTACAGATAGTACATGGGCTTGGTGTCTTGCACGAGCCAACCAGCCTGCTGGAAGTGCGCAAAGTTGCTCGCAGCACGCTCATACACGCGCGGGTCGTGCTCGTCGGTGCCCACGGGGAAGTCGATTTCCGGACGAATGATGTGATACAGCGACATGTCGTTGCCAGCGGCTTCCGAGCGAGCCTCGTCGCTCGAGAGCACATCGTAGGGGCGAGAAGCCACTCGCTCCACGAGTTCACGGGGTGGACGCAATCCACTAAAAGGTCTTACTGTTGCCATAATAATGCAATGTGTTTACTTAAGGTAAGATTTTGATTGTTATAGAGTTGATATTACAAGGTTAAACTATTTCTTCGGCACTCCCCTGCCCGCTTCCTTGCGATGCCGCTTGCGCGCACAGGTGCTGCACGTGCCATACACCAGCAGGTCGTACTGGTGGCCAGTGAAGGCGGTGTACTTGCGGGTGTTCATGAAGGTCACAAAGCCCGGGTCGCGCACCTCCTTGAGTTTGCCGCAAGTGGTGCACATGAGGTGCACGTGGGGAGGCAAGGTGGCCAACTCGTAGGTGCACTCCAGCGTGTCGCCAAGCACGATTTTGCGCAGCACTTGCGCCTCCACGAGCAACTGCAACGTGTTGTAGACCGTGGCGCGGCTCACGCGCTGACCCTTGATGCCGAGCAACTCGTGAAGCACATCGACGGTGAAATGCGAATCCAGCGCCAGCACCTCATCCACGATGGTCTGGCGCTCGCTTGAGCGACGGAGTTCATGCTGCTGAGCATAGCGCTGGTAGCGCTCCAGCGCGGCATTGCGTTGACTGCGGTCTATCTTCATCGGTCGTAGTAAAATTGGCGCCATGCTAGTGCTGGCGGCACACAAAGGTAGCAACAAAACCGCAATTGAGCAAACCTTGTGTCACAAAAAAACGCTAACTTTGCAGCCGCTATGCGCGAAGGTCTGCTCAAATATCATGTGGCGGCGATACTCACCATCATCGTGTGGGGAGTGTCGTTCCTGAACACGCGCACGCTGCTCGACGCCGGACTCAACCCCAGCGAAATCTACATCATGCGCTTCACGCTGGCCTATCTGGGCTTCTTGGGCTTCTCGCGCGGACGAGTGCAGTGGCTGGGATGGCGACAAGAGTGGCTCATGCTGCTGTGCGGCCTCACCGGAGGCTCCATCTACTTCGTTGCCGAGAACTACGCCCTCACGCTCACGCTGGTGAGCGACGTGGCCATCATCATCGCGCTCACGCCCTTGCTCACCGTGCTGGTGGCGCGACTGCGCAACCACGACGAGCCGTTCACGCCACTCATGGCCGCCGGCTCGCTCATCGCGCTGGCGGGCGTGGCCATACTCACCTTCAAGGACGGCTTCGTGTGGGGGCACTCCATGCTGGGCGACCTACTGGCGCTCGTGGCGGCACTCTCATG
>CACWKM010000137.1 GCA_902761475.1 uncultured Bacteroidales bacterium | reverse complement strand
CCCAACTCCTCTTTCCAGTCCACGCCCACCAGCGCGGTGAGGTAGTCGAAGTGGAGATCATCGCGCAGCGCGGCGGCCAGCGCGTGCCATTGCTCGGGAGCAACGGTCACAAGCAGAATTTCGCCAGTTGCATCAAGTTGAGCCTCGGGGCACAACGCGGCAATCTGTTGTTGTAAGTCGGCCATATATCTAATAATGTGTCTTTGCGTTGAACTTAACAGTGAGGTTGATTATTTCTCGGCCTGCTCGGGGGCATACTTGATGCGCTTTTCCTTGCGGTTGTCGCCGCCCAGGAACTTCGTCACCTTGATTTTGCGCTGGAGTTGCATCAGGGCGTAGAACATGGCCTCGGGACGCGGCGGGCAGCCGGGCAGATACACATCCACCGGAATAATCTCGTCGATGCCCTTGACCACGCAATAACTGTTCTTGAAAGGCCCACCGCTCACGGTGCAAGCGCCACAGGCAATCACATACTTGGGCTCGGCCATCTGCTCATACAAGCGTTTCAAGGCCGGCGCCATGCGATAGGTGATGGTGCCCTGACACATGATGTAGTCGGCCTGGCGGGGCGAATTGCGGGCCACCTCGGCGCCAAAACGAGCCATGTCGTAACGCGCAGCGCCCAAGCACATGAACTCGATGGCGCAGCAACTCGTGCCAAAGCAGAACGGCCACAACGAGTTAGAACGACTCCAATTGAGCAACTCGTCAAGTTTGCCCACTACCACATTCACGCCACCAGCGTTGAGTTGAGCAATAAGTTGATCAATGTATTCATTGTCCTTGAAGTCCTCAAACTTCATGCTCTTGATGTGCGGTCTCTTTACTTCCATCGCAACGCTCCTTTCTTCCAGGCATAAGCAAGGCCCAGAGCCAAAATCACGAGGAAGGTGCCCACTGCCAGCAGGGCCTCCTGGCCCACGCTCTTGCATATTGCAGCCCACGGGAACAGGAACACCGTCTCCACGTCGAACATGAGGAACAAGATGGCGAACAGGTAGTAACCCACATGAAATTGAGCCATCGACTCGCCACGCGTGGGGATACCGCACTCATAGGGCTCGCCCTTCTTCTCGGTGTAACTGCGCGGGCCCACAAGCCACGCAACGAGCAACGCCCCCGCCACGAGCACCACCGCGGTACTTTTAAATCACATCAAAATACACACCCAACATTCTCGCCATCAACACATTAGCCCGCAAAAAGGCTACGTTTTCCAGCAAGAATGCCACTTGTGCAGTGCAAAGTTACAAAAAATCTTTCAACCCCACCCCATTACATTCCATTAAAAATCGCACCAATTTCGCCACCACGCCATCGCCGACGGGCGGCAACCAGCCACGACGCGTCGTAGCGACCCGCAGTGATGGCGCAAACCGCGTTAGCGCCAGAACGAAGGCACAAACAGGGCGATGATGGTCATTATCTCAAGACGGCCAGCGAGCATGAGAAACGACATAATCCATAGCCCCGACGGCGAAAGGAAGTCGAACGAGCCAGTAATGCCGGTCACGCCAGCACCGAGCCCGTTGTTCGACACGCACGACAACGACGAGAAGAAAGCATCGACGATAGGAAATCCCTGTGCGACAAGCACCACGCCGCCAAAGACAATCAGCAAGGAATAAATCACCATAAATGCGAATATCTCGCTGCCCTTGTCATTGTCGATGAGTTGGTCATTGACACTGATGGAGCGCATGAGGCGCGGACGAATGTAGCACTTGACTGTCAGCACGAAGTTCTTGAACAGATACAGCACCCGGTCCACCTTTGCGCCGCCCGTGGTCGAACCGGCGCACGCGCCTATATACATCATGAAGAAGGTGAGGGTGAGTACAAAAAAGCCCCATCCCTCCCAGTCGCCAGCACTGAAACCGGTGGAAGTGACCGCCGAGACGATGTGGAACAGCGGGTCAACAGTCACGCTTTGCCAGCCTGTGAAATGGCCTTCGGCCACCACGGCAATCACCACGCACACATAAAACAGCGCTATCATCAGCGCATAGGCTTTGAGCACATCGTTGCGCCACAATCCCCGGCCACGCCTCTTGCCTATTGCCAAAATGTAACTGAAACTCACGCCGCCAACAAACATGAAGATTGTGAGCACCACCTTGACATAAGGCGAGTTGAACGCCGCAATGCTGTCGTTGCGCGTCGAGAAACCACCTGTGGAGATGGCGGTAAATCCCTGACACAGGCTCTCAAAAAAGCCCATTGGGCCCATCCACAGCAACACGACGAGTGCCAGGGTCAGCACACTATATAGCCCCCACAGTATTTTTGCGGTGCGCGATATCCTCGCGCCCAATTTGTCGTGGGTGATGCCCGATGCCTCGGCATGAAACAGGATGAGGCTCCCACTGTTGTTGAGCGCCGGGACAAAGGTGAGCGTGAAGATGATGATGCCCAAGCCGCCCACCCACTGCGTGATGGCCCGCCACAGCAATATGCCGCGGCTGCAACTCTCCACATCGCGAATCACGGTGGCACCCGTGGTGGTAAAGCCCGACATCGCCTCGAAAAAAGCCTCGCTCACGTTGAGAGGGGTACCGCACAGCACAAATGGCAACATCCCGAACACCGAGAACACGACCCATGCCACCGAGGCCAGCAACAAGCCATCGCGACGAGACAACTTACGGCTTTTGGTGGGCACGAGTCCCACGCACGCGCCGCCCGCGGCGGCCGCCAACGACAGAGAAATCAAAAACGCCTTCCAGTCGGCATCGCCATTGAACAGGCACAGCAGCAGGGGCAACGACATGAAGACGGACTCCACCAGCGTGAGTTGCCCTAGCACGCGCAGCACCATCCCAAAGTTGATGCCACGACTCACCGATACTGCTTTTGAGCGCTGTAACATATCAGTTGAATAACTTTTTTGCCTTTTGCAACGCACCGCCAAAACACAACACCAGCACGATGTCGCCACTGGCAAAGCGCGTCTCGCCAGTCACCAGCATGCTCTTCCCGGCGCGAATCATGCCGGCAAAGGTGAGTTCCTCGGGCAAATTCAAATTCTTCACCAGGGCACCATTGAGGCGCGAATTATCTCTTATCTGCAACTGTACCACCTCGGCATCGGGCAGTGCCAAGCACTTTGACGACGCAGCGCCAGCGTCAATCAGCAACTGGAACACTGTGTTGGCAACGAGCATCTGTTTGTTCAAGATGGTCTCGATATAGAACGATTCGGCCATGTTGATGAACTGCATCTTTTCCACTTCGGCGATGGTCTTTTTCACCCCTATCTCACTGGCGAGCAGACAAGTGAGCACGTTTTCCGAGGCGTTATTCGTAAGTGCCACGAAAGCGTCGGCCTGCTCAATGCCGGCTTCGGCAAGGGTCTCAAACTCGGTGGGCTCACCATGTATCACATCGCACAGGTGCGTTTGGCTTATCATGTATTGGCACACCTCGAGATTGCCGTCAATCACTGTGAACCGGAAATCCTTCGCGCCCAGCCTCACCGTGAGGTTGGCCGTCTTGCCACCTCCAGCAATCACCACTCGCTCAATGCTTCGAGGCGTCTTTCCTGTCAACCGGGCCACTTCCCCCACCTTGCTCGGCGTGGTGGCCACATACAGGATGTCGTCGGGCAACAACAGTTGGTTGCCCTTGGGGATGAGTGTGGTCTGGTCACGCCTGATGGCCGCCACATGGAAAATGCGGGTCTCTCCTTTCAACTCGCGCAGGTATTTGCCGGCGAGAGGAGCATCTTGGGCAAGCCTCACCCCCAGCAGCACCATTTCGCCACGATTAAACTCATACCAATTGCAGGCCCATGAATGACGCAACGACTCAATGATGCCCTGCGAGAGAAGATACTCTGGATAGATAACATTATCCACTCCCATGCGCTTTATCACTTCGCGGTTGTCGGGGTCGAGGTAGTCGATGCGGTCCACACGGGCCACCGTCATCTTGGCGCCTATCGACTTCGCCAGGCCGCACGCCACAAAGTTGCGCTCGGCAACCTCGGTGGCCGCGATGAGCAAGTCGCAACTCGCAGCCTTGGCCTGACGCAGCACGGCAAGGTCTATGGCGTCGCCTGCCACGGTCATCAAGTTGTGTTCCGAGTCAAGCAACGACAACTTTGACACATCCTTGTCGACGATATAGATGTCCATGTGCTCCTCCGACAAATACTTTGCCAGGTGCGAACCCAGTGTACCGGCTCCAATAATCGTAATAATCATAGCGACAGAATCATTTAGCCGCAAATATACAACAAACTACGCACCGCGCGAATGATTTTAACACATAATCATCGGCAAAAAGGAAAATACAACCATTTTCGACCATCCCTAAGAAAAATGCAGTTTTCTACCACTAACGCACAAATACCGCCACGCAATGAGCCCCCAAAGTTTTTGTGGACTTTGGGGGCTCACTTTATCTCGCTTGTGCTGGAGCGTCAGCGGGTGATTTGCACCGTGGTGGGACGCGCCACGTCGGCGATGGGCACGGCGATGGTCACGGCGCCGCGGGCCTTGTCAAGGCTCACGCGCGAAGCCTTCTTGCCGTTGATGGTCACTGCCGAGGGCAGTTTGTCCATGCCGGGCAGCACCAGCGTGTAGTCCTTCTTGCCCTTGGCACCGGCGATGGTGCCTTGCGAGGCGATGGTGATGAGGCACGAGTCGCCCTGCGGCTGAGCGCTGAACGTGATGAGGCGGTGCTTGCCGGCGGCGAGGGTGCCCGTGGATTGCAGGTCGTCGTCAAACATGGTGAACGACGAGGCTTTGTCGCTGGCAAAATACAGCACCTCGAGGCGAGCAGGATTGTAGTCGCCCACATTGCCCATGGCATAGTTGGCCTGCGGGATGAAGGCACCGGCACGCACAAAGAGCGGCAGCACATCGATGGGCGCCGGGTAGTCGATGGTGGTGTGGCCCTGATAATGCCGCGCGGGGTGGTTGTAGTCCACCCATTCGCCCTCGGGGAAGGCGATGGAGCGCGACGTGGCCCCTTGCGTCATCACGGGTGCCACCATCACATCGCGGCCCCACAGATACTGGTCGCTCACGTCGTCATAGCGGCTGATGTTGTTGTCGGCCTCATAGAATGCCAGCGGACGCACCAGCGGCAGACCCTGCGAGGCGTTCTCGTAGGCCAGCGTGTAGTTATAGGGCAGCCAGCGGTAGCGCTCGCGGATGAGGCGCAACGTGAGGTCGCCAAACTCGGTGTAGTTATAGGGCTCGGCAATATCCTGCGAGTGCGTGCGAAGCACGGGCGAGAACAGGCCGAGTTCCAGCCAGCGGATGTAGAGTTCGCCGTCGCGTTTATGCTCCGGGTCTAAGGCAAAGCCGCCCACGTCGTGCGACATGTAGCCCAGTCCGCTCAAGCCCGAGTTGAGCATAATGGTGACTTGCGGCGCAAATCCGCCCCACGAGCGCGACACGTCGGTCGACCAGGGGAACACCGAATAGCGCTGCAATCCGGCGGTGCCGGCGCGCATCATGGTCATCAAGCGGCGGTTGGGATATTCCGTCTGGAACAATTCATAGATGATGCGGCTCCACTCGTTGCCATACACGTTGTGATATTGCTCGGCGCTCAGGCCGTTGTAGTGCCTTATCTCCAGCGGATGCACCTCGGGCTCGCCCAGGTCGCCCCACCAGCCGGTCACACCCTCGTCGGTGAGCAGTTTGTAGCGGTTGCGCAGCCACTCACGCGTGGCGGGATTGGACACGTCGAACATGCCGCCCTGTCCCACCCAGATGGTCACCGTGTGGGTGGTGTCGGTGCCTGACGTGCGGCACAGCAGGCCCTTGGGGTCGAGTTCGCGGTAGTTGTCGATGGCACGGCCATTGGTGAGCACATAGGGTTGCGAGATGGTGACCACGTTCACGCCCTTCTTCTTGAAGTTGCGCAACATGGCGCGGTGGTTGGGCCACTGCTTCTTGTCCCACGCCAAGCGGCCCATGTCCTGCTCCTTGCCATACCAGTACAGGTCGAAGACGATGCCGTCGAGGGGATAGCCGGCGCGCTTGAGGGTATCGACCACGCCCTCGCTCTCACGCTGGTCGTGGTAGCCATACTTCGACGTGATGTAGCCTAAGGTCCACAGCGGCGGCAGGTCTTGACGACCCACGAGCCAAGTGAAGTTCTTCACCACGTTCTCCACCTTGCCCTGACCGCTGATGACGTAGTAGACCAGCGGTTGTGGCGACGTGGACGAGTAGGTGATGCCCTCGTTGCCCACCACGAGCGACGACGAGCGACGACTTACAGAAGTCGTCGAAGAATATGGCGTAGCCGCGCGACGAGATGACCATGGGCATGGTGATGCCCATCTGCTTGATGCGCTTCTCGCCGCTCACATAGCCATAGTTCTGCTTGTTGTAGTTGATGAGCGTGTCGCCCAGCAGGTTGAGCGAGTAGCCGCGCTCGCCAGCGCCATAGAACGACTCGTTGCCGGCATGCAACAGACGCACGGTGCCCTCGGAACGGTCGCACAAGTCGGTGGTGTAGAGCGTGTTGCCACAACTCACCGACACGCTATTGAGGTTCTTGTCGCACAGCACACGCAGGCCGCTGGCCGTGCGCAGCGTGGCAATGTCGGAGCCGGCATCGCTCACCGTGACCTGTGGCGCAGTGGCATGCTGCGCCTCGCTGGTAAGCAGCGACGGCAGACGCTTGCCGGTGAAGCCGGCGGGGGTCACCTCCACACGCACGATGTCGGGCGTGATGGCGGTGACGGTAATCTCTTGATGGCGAGCCTCGTCGCACATGGTCACCGAGGCACTTTGCGCGTAGCACACAAGCGCGAGCCACGCAGCGACAACGCTTAGAAGGTATCTTACTTTCATGGTGAAAATGGTCTTTCGGGGTTACTTGGTGAGGGTGATCACGAAGGTGGTGACGCTCATGAGCGTGCCCAGCAAGGTGAGGCCGAATGACAATCCCGGCGGCATGCTCCACGACGAGCGCGCCTTACTGGCGTTGGGCTCCACATAGATGATGTCGTTTTGCTGCAGGTAGAATTCCGGGCTGGTGATGAAGCGTGTGTCGTTCAGGTTCACACGCTTGATGGTGCGACTGCCGTCGGCGTTGGTGTGAATCACCATCACATTGTCGCGACGACCCTGAATGGTGAGGTCGCCACTCTGAGCCAGGGCCTCGAGCAGATTGAGTTGACCGCTGGGAGCCGTCACCACACCGGGGCTCTTAACCTCGCCCAAGGTGTAGACCCTGAAGTTCTGGAAACGGATTTCCACGCCGGGTTTCTCGGTGAGGTAGCGAGGATAGATTTGCGACGAGATGTAGTTCTCGGTCGCGCTCTTGCTCATGCCGCCCACATGCAGACGCCCCAACATGGGGAACTCGATATTGCCGTTAGAGTCCACGAGATAGTAGTACATGGAATTCTCGCGATTGTTGTTGTTGTTGGAGCCCATGTTCTCACCTAGATAACCGGCCTTGTTAAAGGGTTTCACCACCTCGGGGTTAGAGGCGAGCACGTTGATTTGCAGCAGGTCGCCCGGCACGATGACGGGGTCGCTCACTTTGGCCGCAGCACGAAGCACGTCGGTCGACAGTTGGTCGGCATTGGTCATGTAGGGCACGTCCTTCGACGAGTTGCAGCCCACAAGAGCCACACTGGCAAGAGCCAGCAGTACGATGGTTTTCAGTTTCATTGTCGTTAGTTTTTTGTATTCAATGTTTCATTATTCACTGGCACAAAGTTACACATTTTTAGTCGTAAATTCAATTTTGGCCCCAAATATTTGTCCCTGTGCCTCATCGCCCACCCGCCACCGCACCATCGCCAAAGCGCAAGGCCACCCCAGTGGGGGCAGTAGATGAGAGCGTAATTGTCCCTCTGCAACAGAAATTGTAGGGACGTGCCGTGGCACGTCCGGCACCGCCCGTCGCCACGAAGACGCATGGCAATGAGGACGTTATCACGGACGCCACTGTGGCGTCCCTACACTGTGGCGATGCACTCCACCACGGCATGTCCCCGCACTGGGTCGCGGAGGCACTCGCCATTATCTGCGGGGGGATTCGCCACCGTCGCGTCATTATTTCCCTCACCGGTTGTCGTCGTGAAGGAAAAAATCGTTACTTTTGCGCTCCAATCACACATCACGTCATGGACACCGAAAGCACTATTGCCATTGAGCGCCATCCCTGGCCGCCATTCATCCCCGCAGGAGCGCGCGTGCTCATGCTGGGCACCTTCCCGCCCAAGCCCGAGCGCTGGTCGATGGATTTCTTTTATCCCAACCGCATCAACGACATGTGGCGCGTGATGGGGATGATTTATCATGGCGACCGCAACCACTACTGGGACGAGTCGCGCCAGTGTTTCCGTCTCGACGCCATCCAGCGCCTGCTCACACGCGAGGGCATCGCCCTGTGGGACACCGCAATGGCGGTGCGACGGCTGCGCGACAACGCCAGCGACAAGTTTCTCGACATCGTGGAGCCCATCGACCTGAGTGCGCTCCTCGACGACCACCCCACCATCACCACTGTGGTGACC
>CACWKM010000136.1 GCA_902761475.1 uncultured Bacteroidales bacterium | reverse complement strand
CTCCTTGTAGAAGCGCGCCACAATCTTGAGCCACAACTCGCAGCCGGGAATCTTGCAGGCGTCCTTCACGCCCTTCTGTCGCAGCGCCAGCATGGCGCCGGCACCGTCGCAGTAGCCCACGTTGCGGTTGATGATGGAGCGCGTCTCGTCGGTGGCGTGCAGAATCTTCTCGGCATTGATAGCCACCAAGATGCCCTTGTGCTCGTCGACGTAACTCAGCAACTGCTCCTCGCTGGTGAAGGGGTACACCTCTACCCCATTGAGTGAAATTTTTTCCATTCCGTATGTCAATTTATTCGTTTTCGTTCAGCAAATAGTAACTCAAGGCGTAGAACATGAAGGCGTTGCTCCAGCGCATGTAAGAAATCTTGGAACTGATGCCCTTCTTGAGTTGATAATAGAAATAGCCCTTGCTGTCCTGCATGTGTTCCACCGTCCATCGCAGCACGCGCTGCGCCAGATCGCGATGTTGGGCAAAACGGCCAGTTCGCGCCAACGTCACAAACAGTTGTCCGGGACAGTGAATGTCGATGGGATACTGCTGGTTGTCGTAGTACTTGGGGGCGCCGTCGGGCAGGAAGAAGTGGTTCACATAGTAGTCGAAGCCGCGCTCCAGGAAGTCGTGCATCGAGGTGTCGCCGGTGAGCGCCTCGTAGGCCTGCAGGCCGTCGAGGTTGTAACCTGTGTGGAAACTGTCGACCCACGACTGCACGGGCAGCATGCCATAGACCCATGCGCCATCGTCGCGCTGTCCTGCACAGCAAGCCACCACCGATTGTCGCGCCGCCTCGCGGCACTCCTCGTCGGCAGTGTGGCGGTAGCAGTAACTCAGCAGCCGGCTGCCCAGCAGCGACGCGTTGAACACCGTGTCGTTGCCCGCCAGCGGACTGTAGGAGAACAGGAATCCCGAGGCGTAAGGCGTGCGATGCAGGTCGTGCAGCACAAACTGCGCCGCGCTGAGCGCCACGTCGAGATATTCCTTGCAGCCCGTCACCTCGGCAGCCTCCATGAGCGCCGTGGCGGCAAAGTTGGTCGCCACCACCGTGGGGGTGTCCTTGGGAAACAGGAACAGGCGACGCGCCTGCCAGTCGAAGTTGTAGCCCCAGCACGCGCCGTGATAGTCGCCCGGCGAACGCATGGAGATGAGTAGCCGCGACAACTCATGGATGCGCGACGCTATCGTATCGAGGCTGCCAAACTGCGCCGCCAACTCCGGACGGCGCTCCACAGCGCGATAGAGGTTGCAATAGCCCTGCACAAACAGGCCCACGCCCTTGGCATTGTGCTGCTTGGGAACCATCGCCACGCGGCGCAAGTTCACGGGGCAACGCTTAAAGCCTTGAATCACAACGAGACGGCACAGCGCCGAATGCTTGAAAAATGGCAATGCCTGGAACAATCGGGAGTTAAGACCGTCGTAGGGGTCCCACCCCTTGAATTGTTCCTGTTCGCAATATTCCTTCAGTCGCAACAACGACGAATGAAGCATGTTTTCGTTTTCTTTCATATCAATTTCGGCAGCAAAATTACACATTTTTTCGCTATTTTGGTGTAAATTTGCAATCACAAATCATTTGTCACACACACTGACTACTATTTATGGTAACAGACGACCGCTACACCTTTGCGCTCGAAATCGACGTGCGCGACTACGAACTAGACAGCGAGGGCATTGTGAACAATGCGAACTACCTGCACTACATGGAGCACACGCGCCATGCTTTCTGCATGATGGCCGGGTTCTCGTTCATCGAGGCGCAAACGATGGGCATCAAGCCCGTGGTGCGCCGCATCGAGGCCAACTACCTGCACTCGCTGCGCGGCGGCGACGTGATGGTGAGCAAGTTGTGGGTGGAACGACAAGGCGCCCGCTTCATCTTCCACCAGGACATCTACAACAAAGCCACCGGAGCGCATTGCCTGGAGGCCCAGGTGACCACGGTGTGCGTCGAGGGCGGCAAACTGTCGCGCGGCGACCGCATGGCACGCGCCTTCAAGAAATATCTCACCACGACCAAGTGAGCCACGACGAACTGACATATCGCATCGCCTTTGCCAGCGTGCGCGGCATGGGCATCGACCTCGCCACCAAGTTGCTCGAGGTGGTGGGCAGCGAGCGTGCCTTCTTCGAGATGAACGAGCGCGAACTGCGCGCCCTCACTGGCGGACGGAGCCGCATCTACAGCGACTTCTACCGTCGCCAGCAGCTCGAGCGAGCCAAGGCCGAGGTGGAGTTCATCGCCGGGCACAACATCGGCGCGCACTACTACACGTCGCCCACCTTCCCCACCCGCCTGCGCGAGGCCGACGACGCCCCCATCATGCTCTACAGTTCGGGACATTGCGACCTCAACGCCGCCCACATGGTGAGCATCGTGGGCACACGCCATGCCACGCCCTATGGGGTGAACTTCTGCATGCGACTGCTACAAGACGTCTCGGCAGCACTGCCACAGGGGTTGCTCCATCGCGCCGCGCTGCGCTGTCATGTGCCCACCGTGGCCGTACTGCCCCGCGGCCTCAACCGCATCTATCCCGCCCAGCACCGCACCGACGCCGTCAACATCGTGCGCGACGGCGGTGCCATCGTGACCGACTACCTGAGCACCGACGAGGTGCACAAAGGCAATTTCCTGGCGCGCAACCGCATCATCGCCGCCCTGAGCGACTGCACCGTGGTGGTGGAGAGCGCCGCCTCGGGTGGCGCGCTGGTCACCGCGTCGCTGGCAGCGAGTTACAACCGCGAGGTGCTGGCACTGCCCGGCAGGGTGAGCGACGAGTTCTCAACAGGCTGCAACCGCCTGCTACGCACCAATCGCGCCGCAGTCATCACCAGCGCCGACGATTTGCTGCGCACCATGAACTGGGACATCAAAGCGCAACAACCCAAGCAGTTGCAGGTGTTCCCCACCCTCACGCCCGAGGAACAAGCCGTAGTGGACGCGCTACGCACCGGCGGCGACATGCACATCAACGACATCGCCTCGGCGCTGCAACAACCCGTTTACCGCGTCATGAGCACGCTGGTGGAACTCGATTGCAAGGGCATCGTCAGCGCAATGCCCGGCAGCCGCTACGCCATGGCAATCCGCTAACCCACACACCACCACATAACACAATGCGAGGGGCAACCAAATGAATGATTGCCCCTCGCATATTTCGTTAAGTTTGCTATCGCGTCATTATTTCTTCTTACGCTCGCCATAGCGGCTGTAGAACTTGTCCACACGACCAGCGGTGTCCACCAGTTTCTGCTTGCCAGTAAAGAAAGGATGCGACGAACTGGTAATCTCAAGTTTCACCAGAGGATAAGTCTTGCCGTCGACCTCGATGGTCTCCTTCGATTGCACGGTCGAGCGAGTGATAAAGATTTCCTCATTCGACATGTCCTTGAAAACTACTTCACGGTAGTTGGTAGGATGAATATCTTTCTTCATTTCTATTGTTTAAATAAAATAATTAACCAATTCTGTGATGCGGACGCTGGTAAGACGTCCTTTCATTTCGTAATGGCACGCAAAGGTACGAATTGTTTTGGACGTGACCAAAATATTTTGTAATTTTGTCGCTGAAATTTAAAAAATTGGACAGAATTAGCGAAATGTTTAACCTGTTTCATCGCAAAAAGAATAAGGTAAGGCTGCCCTACCACACCGATGTGCACAGCCACATCTTGCCTGGCGTGGACCACGGCTCACAAGATGTGCAGCAGTCGCTCGAGATGCTCCGAGCCGAACTCGAGATGGGTATCGACCGCGTGATATGCACCTCGCACGTCACCGCCGAGACATTTGAGAACACATCGAAGTCGCTCACCGAAGCCGGCAAGGTGTTGCAAAAGGCCATCGAGGAGGTAGAGTTACCCATTGAGATTCAAGTATCGGCCGAGTACCGCATCGACGAGTATTGGAGCAAACTCTATGCCGCCGGCGACATCCTGCCCATGCCGGGTGGCTACTTGCTGCTGGAGAACTCCTTCCAACAAGAGTTGCTCGAACTCGACGAACTGCTCTTTGACGTGCAACTCAAGGGCTACAGGCCCATCCTGGCACACCCAGAGCGCTACTCCTACTACAGCCGCCGGCGCGGACGCCTTGAGCAACTGCACAATGCGGGGGTGAAATTCCAGATTAACATCCTCTCGCTCACGGGATACTTTGGCGCCGGAGCACGCGACACCGTGCTATGGCTCATCAAGCACGGCATGGTGGACTTCTTGGGCAGCGACATGCACAACGTGGAGCACGCGCACATCATTCAAGACTATCTGCGCACGCGCGACTGGCGCAAGCAATTTGCGCAGATTGGCGAAAATCGTTTGCTCAACGACAACGTGCGCTGAGGCTGCGACGAGCCCACTCGGCAATCACAGCGGCCGTGCCTTCAATCCCGAGCACCGTCGAGTCGATCGACAAATCGTAACTCGCGGCCTCGCCCCAACGCTTATCGGTATAGAAATTATAATAGTCGGCGCGCAGTTGGTTCTTCTTATTGGCCAACTGCGCGGCGGCGTTTTCATTGTCACTGTCGCCACGAGCGATGATGCGTGCCACGCGGTCGGCAAGCGTGCTGTGCACAAACACGCTCAGCACGGTGCAGTGGTCGCGCAGGATATAGTCGGCAGTACGGCCCACCATCACACACGAGCCACGGTCGGCAATGTCATGCATCACCTGGCTCTGGGCGTGATAGATGTCGTCGATGCTGTTCGCGCCCACGTTGCCCACCAAGTTGGCACTGCTATAACCGCCCACGTTGAACGACCACAGGTTGCCCAAGAAACTGGGACGACGCTCGTCGGCAGCCTCAAAATAGGCCGCATCACACCCACTCTTTGCGGCAAGTTCCACAAGCAATTCCTTGTCGTAGTAGCCTATGCCCAACAACTGAGCGACGGCGCGACCTATCTCGCGACCACCACAACCAAACTGGCGGCCAATGGTTATCACATAGTGTTGTTGCTTCTGTCCTTCGGTGTCCATGGCGATGAGGAGTAATTTAATATGTGGTGAGAGTGCAGGTCACTTCAGTTCAAAGTCATCGGCGTCGCGCCAGGCCGGGAAACGCTCGCGGAACTGTGCCAGCCGTGCCGGCGACAACTCGGCGGTGATGATGGGCGACGTCATGCGCTGAGCCAGCACCTTGCCCTTGAAGTCCACCACGAGCGACGACCCCTGACCATATTCCACGCCTTGCGGGTCGGTGCCGCAGCGATTCACGGCACACACATAGCACTGGTTCTCGATGGCACGCGCCTTGAGCAAGGTGGTCCACGCTGCCTCGCGGGCCTTGGGCCAGTTTGCCACCACCAACAACACGTCGTAGCCACACTTCACGTTGCGGCAAAACACCGGGAAACGCAAGTCGTAGCACACCACCAGTTTGAGATTGAAGCCCCTGAACCTGATGATGGGCGCCGCAGTGATGCCACGGTTATAGACGGCGTCCTCGCCGCCCATGGCAAAGAGATGGCGCTTGTCGTAGAGCGTGTCGTCGCCATTGGGCTCGACAAAAAAAGCGCGGTTATAGAGTTGCGCGGCCGTGCTGGCAAGGAAACTGCCCACAATGGCCACCTGATACTCCTGGGCCAACCGGTGGAGTTCGCGCAGCGTGTCGCCCGAGTTGCGCTCGGCAAGCGCAGTGGCGGCATCCTTGCTCTCCACTATCATGCCCGTGCTAAACAGTTCGGGCAGCACCACGATGTCGGTGTCGTCGGGCATATTCTGCAGGTTGCGGCGCAACTGAGCCATGTTGGCAGAGCGGTCGCCCCAAGCCACATCGTCCTCAATGAGCGTTATCTTCAAATCGCGGGAAAAGGCCATCGTTTTGGTTCAAAGACTATATAATAATGAATAAATAAACTGGAAATCGCTTGTCACAACGCGAACTTCTCGGGATGGCGACCTGTGAACGCCTTGTAGTACTCCTTCACCTGTTCAAGGTCGGCATCGCAGTCTTCTGTTGGCGTGAACAAGCGGTCCAGGCACACCACGCGCTCGCCATAGTCGATGTAGGCGAGCACCACGGGCACTTGCGCCTCGCGGGCGATGTGCAGAAAACCCTTGTGCCAGCGAGCGTTGGGGCTGCGCGTGCCCTCGGGAGTCACCGCAATGGCCAGTTGGGAGTTCTCGTTAAACGCCTTCACCACAGTCTCGGTCACATTGGTGTGCTCATGCTGATTCACCGCGATGCCGCCTATGGCGCGCATCAAGCAACCCATGGGCCAGAAAAACCATGTGCTCTTCATCAAGAAGCCCGCCTTCATGCCCACCGAGCGCACCGAGAGTTCACCCAAGATGAAGTCCCAGTTGCTCGTGTGAGGGGCCACACAAATCACGCACTTGGGGGTGGGCGGAATGTTCACCACAAACCGCCACCCTGTGCGCTTTAATATCCATCGCGAAATGTTCACGGCACGTCAAGACTTCTTAGGCATGAGTTCATTCATCGAGGCCACAATCTTCTCGGTCTCGCTGTGCATATACTCTTTCAAAGCCTTCATGGCTTGACGGTTGAAGGCACGACGCGCCTTGCGATACTCGCTCCCCGAGGCAAAACTGCCCGGAGCGCGGTCAAACTTCACGTCCACACGCTCAAGAGCCGACTCCTGCAGCAATGCCACATTCACGATAATCTGGTCCCATTGTTCCTCCTTGCCCTCGCCAAAGAAGTCCTGTGCAAAGATGCACTCACCGGCCATGTCGCCACAAGCGTTACGAATTGCTTTCTTGATTTGTCTCTTGTTTGCCATGTTTTTAAGATGTTAAATGTTGCTTAATAATCGTTCAACGACCGCTAAATTACAAAAAAAATGGCAAACCGACCACCATTTGGCACGAAAATTGCTGGACCCCATAGATGACGACACATTTTATTCACTTTTCATTTCACTGCAATGGGAAAAAGCATCATCAACTACTCGGTGTTGAAAGGTAAAATCCGGGCGTTTGCCAGTCTTGCCGGCCGTGCCGCCACACGCCCCGCACTGCTGCTCTACTACGTGTTGCGCAGCCGCGAGACCCCTTTCAAGGACAAAGTGACCATCTTCACAATTAAATAATAAATACAATGGAAAAGAAAATGCCGAAAGATTATCCCTTCAACGAATGGACTTGGCAATATCTTCAGAAGTCGAAGAAAGCCTTAAAAGAGCAATCTCCATCTTCGAGAGAGGAGAAGATAGCTCAAGCCAAAGCGATGAGGGAAGCAGTAGAGAAACAAATGCACAAAAACAGAAAAAATTAGAAAAGTGGGCAAGAGAAAATAATCTTTGGGTTGATAACCTTTCTGATGTTCTTGAAGACAGCCTATGTGATTTTGCCCGTGGACCTGCTATCGGCCAAGCGCATCCCCATCATCGGTTGGATGGACGAGGTGGCATCGCTCTCGGTAGCCTATGAAAAGATGGTGTCGCACATCACCCCCGAGATGGAGCGCCGCGCCGACGACACCCTCGACCGCTGGTTCCCCACCACAGCCCCCACACCAGCCATAGCGCACAACCCCACCACCTGAGCAAAGCCAATCTCGTTTTTCACAGGCCCGCGACTTTTCGCGCTTGTGGCAAAATCCTATAATTCCCATCTTGTT
>CACWKM010000135.1 GCA_902761475.1 uncultured Bacteroidales bacterium | reverse complement strand
GGGTTTTGGGCAATGGCCTCGTCTAATAGCAAGGCTGCTTGGGCAAACCTCTGCTCACCAATGTGGTCGTTGATGAGGATGCGAATGTATTGCGCATCGGCCGAGCCAAAGCGCTCATAGGCGCTGCGGGCAAGTTCCACGATGGCCTTGTCATTGCCCAAGTCGCTTAGGCAAATCAATGCATAATCGTAGGCCTCCTTAGCATTATACCCAAGTTGTCGAGCATCGGCAAACTGGTCAACAGCCTCCTGCAATTTGCCTTGCTGCCAATCGCTCAGTGCTTGATAGTAACGCACCTGCCCCCTCACGCTATCGGGCACCGACGCCTGACGCGCAATGGCGAGAAAACCATCCCAAGCCTGCCATGCGTCGCCCCATCGTTTCACGTTATAATACTCGGAGCCTGCCCACTTGAAGTCATTCAGATGGGAGCGATATCGCGACACGATGTCGGCGCTATACTTTGTTTTGTAGCGAGGCAGGCCAGTTTTGGAGTCAAGTTTGTAATTCCCCTGCTTGTCGAGTTGATAGATGGTGTCGAGTTGCAAGGCACGCTCCATGTAGGAATATCCCTCCACCAGCGCATCGGCCATTGCCAGCGCATTTACGGCAGCGCCCACGCGACGTGTGTCCACATACTTGTCGTAGAGTCCAAAACAAGTGCGCCCGGCCACATACCACGTCTCGGCTTTGTCGCACGACTCGGGGTGAGTGAGTGCCGGCTTCACCTTGCTCAAGGCGGCCTTATAGCCCGCCACGGTGGTCGTGAGTCCGTCTATGCTCTTTTTCACCTCGGCCACTACACGCTGCTGCGCAAATGTCGGCAACGACACGCACAGTATCGCCACCAGAAGTATGCTACGGAAAGAGGTATTCTTTAACATGAGTGAGAGAGATAGTGTAGATGGGAAGATAAATTTGGGAAACGCTGCGTCACCCCGTCGGTGGGTTGAACGCAGCGTTTCTCATCGTATTAGGTGATGTCGTGAGCACATGAGGCGCTCATCATCACAAGGCATCGTGTTACTTCACGCCAAGCAGTTCAAGTTTGTACATGATGTCGTCGATGACCTTTTGTGCCTTGTCGCCATTCTCAAACGTCGAAGCATCGAACGAGACTGCCTTCTGCAGATAGGGCAATGCCTCTTGATAGATGGGCACGAGAAGCGGCTTAAGTTGTGCATCGTTCTTGTCGGGATTGTCGGTGACAATCTTGTCGGCCTTGAGATAGAGGGCACGGCCAGCATCAAAGAATGCGTTAGCGAAGTTCGGGTCGAGTTCGCAAGCCTTCTTGTAATACTCCAGCGCATTCTCCACGCCGTCATCCTTCAACTCCAGCGCAAAGCCCTTCATGTCATAGAGGAAACCATCTTTGGGGCTGTCAACCAACAGGCCGTCAACAAGATTGATGGCACCCGTATAGTCCTGCTTGTCGATGAAGCCTTGCACCACATTGGCCAAAGCCGACTGACGGAACAAAGCCACGTTGTTGCCCGTATAACCCTTCTTGATAGAGTTGTTGAATGCGGGGAAAGCAGCGGCAAAGTTCTTGTCGTTGTAATGAGCATAGCCCTCATAGAAATAAATCTCGGCCACAGTGGAATCGGGCAGCATGATGTTCTGGCTCTTTGCGAAGGGCGAGGTAGCCAACTTCACATAGTTGCTAAATCCAGCAGCGGCTTGTTTCCAGTTCTCGCTCATTAAGCCATCGTTGCCAAGTTGGGCCACATCGCCAAAGTGACCAGTGAGCAAGCCCACAATCTCCTGAGCATACTTCGTCTTAATCTTCTTGTTGCCATTCTTGTCGAGTTTGAGCGAACCGTCCTTGTTGGTTTCGGCCACACTGTCGAGCGGCAACGCCTTTTGCAGATACTCAAAGCCCTGCATGAGCGAAGTAGACATCAAGTCGGCGTCAACGGCTTGATTAAGCATCTTCTTAGTGTTGAGTTGGTCATAGATGCCAAAGGCAGCCTTTCCAGCCAGGAACCATGCCTGTGCATTGCTGGCAGTTTCAGGATTGGTCAATGCCGGTTGCACCATTGACAATGCTTGTTGCAATTCCTCAACTTTGCTGGAGCCAGCAAGTTTGCTCACGTCCTTCAACAGGCTCAGTTGAGCCGATGCGCCGGTCGCCATAACGACAGCGGCAACTAAAAGCAATAACTTTTTCATTTTCGTACTAACGGTTATTTGTGTAAGTGTTGATAATTATTATTCTTGTTCGGGGGCATCAGCATTGTCCTCTGTCGCCGTCATTTCATCATCGAGTTGCAAATCTTGTGCCATCTCGCCTTCGGGCAGTGCAAATGCCTGTGCCACACTCTGCTCGTCGGTCTCCTCGGGAGCAGTGTCGACCTTGCAAACCGATGCTATCTCGTCGTTCTTCTTTTCCAGATTGATGAGACGCACACCCTGAGTGGCTCGACCCACGACGCGCAATTCGCGCACGCGCAATCTAATCATTATGCCGCTCTTGTTGATGATGACAAGGTCGTTGTCGTCGTTGACATTACGAATGGAGATGAGTTTGCCCGTCTTGGGCGTGATGTTGATGGTCTTCACGCCCTTTCCGCCACGGTTGGTCACGCGATAGTCCTCAAGTGCACTACGCTTGCCCATACCGAGTTCGCTCACCACAAGCACATCATCGTTCTTGCTGGTGCGCATGCAAATCATGCCCACCACGGCATCGTCGTCGTCGTCGAGGCTCATACCTTTCACGCCGGTTGCTGTACGTCCCATCACGCGCACCTTCGACTCGTTGAAACGAATGGCGCGGCCATTGCGGTTGGCAAGGATGATTTCGCTGTCGCCCTCGGTGAGCACTGCGCCGATGAGTTGATCGCCTTCGGTAATGTTCAGCGCCCGCACGCCAGTGACGCGAGGACGTGAATACTCGCTCAGGCAAGTGCGCTTCACCACGCCATTCTTGGTGGCAAACATGATGTAGTGCGACTGGTTGTACTCCGGATCGAGCAGGCTGGTGGCACGCACAAAGGCAAAGATGCGGTTCTCCGGACCCAGGTTGAGCAGATTTTGAATGGCGCGGCCCTTGCTGTTCTTGGTGCCCTCGGGAATTTCAAACACGCGCAGCCAGTAGCAGCGGCCCAGAGCGGTGAAGAAGAGCATATAGTTGTGGTTGGTAGCCTCATAGACATACTCGATGAAGTCTTCGTCGCGCGTGTCGCTACCCTTTGCCCCCACTCCGCCGCGGGCTTGCGTGCGGTACTCGCTCAACGGCGTGCGCTTGATGTAGCCAAAGTGCGAGATGGTGATAATCATGGGGTCGTCGCTATAGAAGTCCTCGGCGTTCATCTCCTCGCTCGAGTACTCTATCTTGGTGCGGCGCTCGTCGCCAAATTTCTCCTTCACCTCAATGAGTTCGTCCTCGATGACCTTGCGGCACACGGCGGGGTCGTTGAGGATGCTCTCGAGGAAGGCAATGCGCTGACGCACCTCGTCCAACTCGGCATGCAGTTTGTCCTGCTCCAGATTGGTGAGTTGGCGCAGACGCATCTCCACGATGGCACGCGTCTGCAGGTCGTCGAGCTCAAATCGCTCGCCCAAGCGCTGACGTGCCTCGTCGGTGGTCTTGCTGCTGCGAATGATGGCAATCACCTCGTCGATGTTGTCGCTCGCGATAATCAAGCCCTCGAGGATGTGCTCACGCTCTTTGGCCTTCTTGAGTTGGAAGCGAGAGCGGCGAATCACCACCTCGTGACGATGCTCAAGGAAGTATTGTAACAACTCTTTCAAGTTCACCGTCTTGGGGCGCCCCTTGACCAAGCACACGTTGTTCACGCTGAACGACGACTGCAACTCGGTCATCTTGTAGAGTTTGTTCAGAATCACATTGGCATTGAAGTCTTTCTTAATGTCGACAACGATGCGCATGCCATGCAGGTCGCTCTCGTCGTTCACATTGCTAATGCCATCTATCTTCTTGTCCACCACGAGCGCGGCAATCGCCTCAATCAGTTCGCGACGGTTCACGTTGTAGGGAATTTCTGTAATGACAATCTTGTCGTGCGTGTCACTCTCGATTTCGGCCTTGGCCCTCACCACGATGCGTCCGCGACCAGTCTCAAAGGCATCGCGCACACCCTGATAGCCATAAATGATGCCGCCGGTCGGGAAATCGGGCGCCTTGATGTAGTGCATGAGGTCGCTCACTTCCATCTCGGGATTCTCGAGCAACGCCAGGCAGCCATCGATACACTCGCCCAAGTTGTGGGGAGCCATGTTGGTGGCCATACCCACGGCAATACCGCTGGCACCATTCACCAGCAAATTGGGGAATCGTGTGGGCATCACCACAGGCTCGGTGAGCGTGTTGTCGAAGTTGGGCATGAAATCCACGGTGTCCTCGTCAATGTCGCTCATCATAATCTCGCCCATCTTGTTCAGGCGAGCCTCGGTGTAACGCATGGCGGCAGGCTTGTCACCGTCGATAGAGCCATAGTTTCCTTGTCCATCAACAAGCGTGTAGCGCATGTTCCAGTCCTGCGCCAAGCGAGCCATGGCAAAATAAATCGACGAGTCGCCGTGAGGATGGTACTTACCAAGCACCTCGCCCACAATACGAGCCGACTTCTTGTAGGGAGCATTGGAGAAGTTTCCTAACTTCGCCATGCCATAGAGCACACGCCTGTGCACGGGCTTAAAGCCATCGCGCACATCGGGAAGTGCTCGCGACACAATCACCGACATCGAGTAGTCAATGTACGATGACCTCATTTCGTTTTCGATATTGATATCGAAGATACGGTCGTTTGTCATAATTCTTATTAGTTTTTCACGTTATGGTCAACAGGCTTGCACGGCAGGCAAATTTCGCCCCGCTCTAACAAAAACCCACTGATGCATTAAACGTACAAAGTTACACATTTTTTCGCACATATTCCCACTATCAAAGCCACAAAAAATAGCAAATAATGCACGATGGCACGGCGTTTGCAACAATAATAGTGTCCATGCGTGGTCATGTGTCAACGACACCCGTTAGACCACAATGGGCAGTGAATGTTTAAATGACCACTCATAAACAATGTTAATTGAGCGAATATGAACGAATTAGACAATATAAAATGGTTCAGTCAGTCGACAACGCCCCTTCCCCAAATGGGAGCCAATTTCACCGACGAGGAAGACGAC
>CACWKM010000134.1 GCA_902761475.1 uncultured Bacteroidales bacterium | reverse complement strand
CCTGTATGTGCTCAAGATGATGAAGGCAAAATTCCTGGAGTACCAGACGAGCAAAGGCTTCAACGAGGCCGATTTCACCGAGACCCGCGAAATTGCGATGCTCCAGAAAATGAAAAAAGAGTGGGAAGACGAACTCGCCGCCTTCAAGGCCGCCGGTCGCGACAATGTGGAGTTGGAAGAGCAGATTGCCGAACTCGACAAGTTCATTCCGCAGCCCCCCACGCGCGAACAAGTGATGGCAGCCATCAAGGAGAGCGGCATCGCTCCCGAGATGAAAAATATGCGCGCCATCTTGCAGCATGTGCAGCAACGCTACATGGCTGTCGAAGGCCGCATGGTGAACGAGTGCATCAAGGAACTACAGCAGGGCTAAGGCTCGCACTACAGCATTGACGATTACTCTTGTTTGGTCGGGCGAAGGCTCGACCAAATTTTTTTCACCAGCCAAATGGAGGCGATGGTGAGAACAAAACACAGCACAGCCGTCCACAGGTTGACACCGGGCAAGCGGTTGTCCACATAGTTGATGACAAAGAGCCACAACCTGTGGTAGAGGTAAATCCATGCCGTGTATTCACAGCCCAGTCTCGCCGTGAGGCTATTGGCGCCAAATTGCGGATTTCTCACCGCCAGCAGGAAGATGGATGCCGCAAGCAGTGGGGTGGTGGCGAAGAAATCTCGCCGTGGATACATGTCCCATCGCAGATAGAGCACCACCTCAACAAATTGGATGACTGCGAGCACCACCACCGCACCGAGGATGGCCCTCGTGGTGAGTTTGGAGAAATCGTGGTTGCGGATGAAATGGCCCGTCAGCGTGAATGGCAGTGCCATGAAGAGCCAGTTGCGATAGGTGTAGGTGTCGTCAAAACTACTGAAACTAAGCGCATAGCAAGCCACAAATAGCGGGATGATGAGCCAGTAGAGGTGCCGCAAGTGGTCCTTGGCAAGCATGAAGATGATGATGGCATACATGACTGCCGGCATGTACCACAAGTGCGACGAAATAAATTGTGTGTCGTTGAACACCCAAAGGCGATAGCCAAACCATGTGCCCAGCGAAAACACATGGGACAGATACTGATTCAGTTCGCCCACACGATATTCGTTGACGACGCCCCATGCCAGGTAGGCAATGGCCGCCACGGCTGTGATTTTAGCGATGTATTTGAGTTTGCCAATCGCTTTGTCACGCGATGGAGAGCCCCAGTAGTAGCCAGTAATCATGAAGAAGATGGGCACGGCAACCCGGGCGAAGGCGCGTGTCACATCTTGCCATTCAACCTCGAGAATGGGCGTGTGGAGTGAGATGACAAGAAACGCACACAGCAACTTGAGCACGTCTAATGCATAGTTGCGCTGGCGGTGTGGATGGGTGGCGCTGGGCATGAGGGAGAATTACTTGGCGTCACCAGAATGGGTGCGTTGGTAGCCATGCACGAGACGATACTTGCGCACATCGCGAAAGAGGTCGGTGGCATAGACGAAATTGTTGAGGTCGTCGTTGTCGACGTTGTAGATTTCGTCCTTGTTGCCTATCCATCCCACGTGACCCTTGTTGATGAAGACGATGTTCTCGCCAATGCCCAACACAGAGTTCATGTCGTGGGTGTTGATGATGGTGGTGATGCCAAACTCGTGCGTGATGTCGTGCAGCAGTTCGTCGATGACAATCGATGTTTTGGGGTCGAGACCCGAGTTGGGCTCGTCGCAGAACAGGTACCTCGGGTTGAGCGCGATGGCTCGTGCGATGGCGGCGCGTTTCTGCATACCGCCGGAGAGTTCGCTGGGATACTTGTGCTCGCTGCCGGTGAGGTTCACACGGTCGATACAAAACTGTGCACGCTCGCGCTGCTCGGCCTCGCTCATGTCGCTAAACATGACCAGTGGGAACATGGCGTTGCCCATCACGGTCTCGCTGTCGAACAGGGCGCTGCCCTGGAACAGCATGCCAATCTCTTTGCGGAGTTCTTTCATCTGCTTGCGGTCCATCACCGTGATGTCGCGTCCATCATACAGGATTTGTCCACAGTCGGGCTTAAATAGTCCCACAATGTTTTTCACCAGCACGGTCTTTCCGCTACCGCTCTGGCCGATGATGAGGTTGGTCTTGCCATCGTAGAACTTGGCGCTGATGCCAAAGAGCACTTGTCGGCGACCGCCTTCTTCCTCAAAGGATTTTTCTATGTTTTTTACTTCGATCATGGTCGTGGATAGCAATTAGACGAGCAATAATTTGGTGAGAATCACGTCGGTCACAAGAATCATGATGTTACTTAACACCACGGCATTGGTGCTGGCCTTGCCCACCTCAACCGAGCCGCCCTCCACGGTGTAGCCAAAATAGGCCGAGATGGTGGAGATGATGAATGCGAAAAAGAGGCTCTTGATGAGTGCAAACCACACATACCACTCGATGAACATGGTCTGGATGCCATAGATGTAGGTGTCGACATCAATCACACCGGTGAATACGCAGATGATGTAGCCGCCAAACAGACTCGTGGCCATACAAATCACCACCAGGAACGGCAAGATGGTAATCAGGCCCAAAACCTTGGGCAGCACGAGGAAGTTGGCAGAGTTCACGCCCATGATGTCAAGCGCGTCGATTTGCTCGGTCACGCGCATGGTACCTATCTCGCTGGCAATGTTACTGCCAATCTTGCCCGACAGGATGAGACACAAAATCGACGACGAGAATTCCAACAGGATAATCTCGCGCGTGGTCAGACCCACAGCATAGCGCGGCAGCAACGGGTTGTTGATATTGAGTTTGATAAGGATGGTACACAATGCGCCGATGAACAGCGACACGATGATGATGAGGGGAATGGAGTCGATGCCCAACTTGTAGATTTCGTTAAGGTAGCGCTTGAAAAACTCGCGCCATTTGTCGGGCACAGTAAAACTCCTCCACAAGAACATGCAGTAGTCGCCGATAGAACTTAGTGAACGTGCTATAAACATGATGCCAAGAGTTGTCTGTGTTGTGTAGTAAAGTGGCAATTCTTGTTTGCCGACCGCAAAGTTACGAAAAAGTAAAAGAAATGAAAAGATTAGCGGTCGAAATAACGCTTGCGCAGTCGCTTGTAGGCAGGCATGGTGGCAACGTGTTTGTGCCAGGCGTTGAGGCTGTCGCACAGCACAGTGTTGTTTCGCTTGAGCACCCAGGGCTGGAACTGCGACAGGCTGATTTCCACGCTGGTGTCGATGCTGTCGAGCCGTGCTGCCACTTCGCGCGCGATGTGGCTGTTGACCACGGCGCGGCCTATTTCGCCGCTGGCCACCATCATCACCAGTTGCTCTGGCCCATAAAGTTCTTCGGTTGCCACATAGATGGTGTCGCCAATCTCTCGGCTCAGGCTCTCGATGCGCTCGGCCATGGGCGACCCCTTGACAATGTGGAGCGTGTCACCCCCCAAGTCGAGTTGTGAGCGCGCGGCGCGGCGGCCGGCACGTTGCACCAGTACCTGGCGGTCGATGTAGATGGGGTCGGTGAACAGATAGTGCTCGCGATTGTCGGCGGTGAGCGGGAACTGGCCCACCACCAAGTCCACACGCCCGTCGTTGAGGTCGTCGAGTGCCTTGCTCAGCGTGACAAACGGGTGAAACTTCATGGGACGGCCCGAGTGTGAGGCGATGAGGCGCAGCAGGTCGTAGTTAAAACCACCCAGCGTGTCGCCATAGGCATAGTAGGTGATGGGGGAGTACTCTATCGCCACGTCGAGGGTGTCGCCACCGCTGTGGTGCGAGGAGCGCATCAGCGAGCCATGCGAGCAGTGGTTGAGCATCCACATGAGCACGATGGCAATGACCAGCAGTGTCAGGTACAGGGGCATTTGCATGCCGTTTGAACGAGTGGGGCGTCTCATGGCGTTGTCAGTTCACAAAATCTACGCTCACACCCAATTGGAAACGACTGGGATTGAGGGGATAGTGAGGCATGGAGAAATAATGCTTTGTCCCAAACAACTTTTGGTCGAAGTGGCTATACATGATGAAGAACCTCGCCTTCTTGAGTTTGAAGTTGGCATAGACGTTGGCAAACACAAAGTCGCCACACTTCTTTTCTTGCTGGTTGATGAATGCCATGGTGGCAGGATTATAGGACGGGGCATAGTACTTGGTGTAGTAGTTGCAATCCACGCCTATCTGCACTCCCAGCACACGCGCTATCTTGAATTTGAAGTACAAGTTGGAGTAGATGGCCAACTTGGGCAGCGGCAGTGCCGCTTCGTCGCTGCTGGTTTGATAGGTGATGGTGTTGTCCCAGTTGAACGCTCGCAGGTGCAGGCCCTGACGTAGCGTGGCACTGAACACGTGTATGGCGCTACCGTGCTGCACGGGCAAGGCGGCGTTGTCGAAGTAGATGTGATTCTTTAGCGTCTCATAGGCCACGCTCACATTTGTCCACGAGTGCGGCACATCGAGTTCGCCACCCACGCGGAACCGCTGTTGCTTGTCGAAGTTGTTGCTCCACGCGTAGTGGTTGGAGATGAAGTTGGTGAGCAGGTAAGGCGCCGCGAGGTTCTTGAAATAGCCCACTCCACGCACCGTCACCGAGTCGCGACCCAACTTGAAGCGCGTGCTCACGTTGCCCGCCACGTCAATTTCGCCTGCGGCATCGCCCAGCACGCCGAACCGTGCCGTCACGGCATATCGCAGCAAGGCACCTTGTTGCTTGGTAAGTTGGCCGCCCACCCACATCACATTTTGTGTCTTGCTGTGCGGCACCTGCACGGGCAGTTTCGTGAGGCCTTCGGGCAATTCGGGCAGTGCGCTCACCGTGTCCTCAATCTGCGTGTAGCGTCTCACCTCGTGGGTGGCAAAGGCCGAGAAACCAAACTTGGCATAGCGGTTGAAGCCTTCAAGCATGTCAACGCCGATGGTGTTGCGCAGCCGCCAGTAGCGCGTGGTCTCGTCGGTGCCAGTGTCGCTCAGGTAGTTCACCGGGAAGAAGTCTTCGTCTTCGACGGCGTTGTCATTGGTGAAGCGGTGGTTGTTCTTTTTGAAGTCAAATGTCCAGATGAAACTCGTCACGGGCACATAGTAGCGATACATCACGGTGTCGGTGACACTGTCGCGCACGTTGCGATAGAATCCCACCTTGTAGCGGTGGTTCATGTAGAAGTGTGTGCCTCCCAAGCGGCTATGGGCGGCGGAGAGA
>CACWKM010000133.1 GCA_902761475.1 uncultured Bacteroidales bacterium | reverse complement strand
CGAGGCTGGCAAACCCACCCACTTTGAGTATAGTTTCAAATATGACGTGGGCGAGCGCCACATTGCACAACAAGACCTGCTTGCCATGCTGGAACCCTACGATACCACGCGTGCCGAGTATAAGCGTTACACGGGCAATGAGCCTCGCCACGTGACGCTTACCCCCGCCATGCGCGAGTTGGCGCAGAGCATTGTGGGCGAGGAGAAGAATCCCGTGTTGCAAGCCGCTGCCATCTATGAGTGGATAGGCCACAAGTTGCCGTGGGCCGGTGCGCGCGAATATAGCACGCTGGCCGATATCCCGGCTTATGTGCTCGAGAACCACCATGGCGACTGCGGACAGGTGGCGTTGCTCTACATCACCCTTGTGCGAAGTCTGGGCATCCCGGCTCGCTGGGAGAGCGGCTGGATGTTGCACCCCGACGAGGTGAACTGGCACGACTGGGCCGAAACCTATTTTGAGGGCGTGGGCTGGGTTCCCACCGACCCGTCGTTTGGTCGCAGCGCCGTGGGCACGTCGATGAACGACTACTACGCCACCGGCATCGACGTGTATCGCATGGCGAGCAACGAGGGTGTGGGCGATGTGTTGAGTCCTCGCAAGACCTATATCCGCAGCGAAACCGTTGATTTCCAGCCCGGCGAGGTGGAATGGCGTGGTGGAAACCTCTACTACGACAAGTGGCACTCGCATCTGGAGGTGGACGGCATCACACCGCTATCCAACCTCATCAAGTAAATTTTGAATCCTAAGGTATCATTTAAAAATAGACTAAAATCGATGAGCACTTTATCAAAAATCACGAGCGCTTGTATCGTTCTTTTATTATGTATGCTGTGTGTGCCCTCTCAAGCACAGGCTGCCGATGCGAAAGGTGAGCGTGTAGCCGACGCATTGAAGAAGGCCAAATCCCTCTATGCCCCCGATGGCCGCACGGCGGTGTGGGACCTGGAGTGGGACGAGTCCTCCCAAAGTATCAAAGGCAAGGTGAGCCATGAGTCGCTGCTTGCCCAACTCAAGGATGAGATGGGCCGTAGTGGACTGGGTTCGTTGAAATACTCGGTAAAGGTGCTTGAGAGCAGTGTCCCTGCCGAGAAACGCTGGGCCATCGTGAAACTCTCGGTGGCAAGTTTGCGTTGCGATGGCAAACATAGTGCCGAGATGGCCACCCAGGCCGTGATGGGCACACCCGTGAAGGTGCTCGAGATGGTGGGAGAGTGGTGCCGCGTGCAGACGCCCGACAACTACATCTCCTATGCCCCCGAGAGTTCGTTGCAATTTGTCACCGATGCGCAATTTGACGCATGGCGCACGTCGCGGCGATACATCGTCACCGTGTACGGCACGCGCTTGCTCGCTGCCGCTCAGGCCGATGAGACCGTGAGCGACCTGGTGCTTGGCAATGTGCTGCAGTGGCGCGGCGAAAATGACAAGTGGGTGCAACTTGCCACTCCCGACGGCCGTGTGGGCTATGTGGAGAAATCGCAGGTGGCTCCACTCGATGTGTGGGCTCAGCAAGCCTATGACGATGCCCTGCTGGAGCGCACTTGCCGTCGTATGCTGGGCAGCGGCTATTTGTGGGGCGGCACGTCGACCAAGGTGACCGACTGCTCTGGCCTGATGAAAATCGCCTATCTGGCCAATGGCATCATCCTGTCGCGCGATGCGTCGCAACAGGCTCTCACTGGCGAGAAGATAGCCGACTGGCACAAGGCAGAACTTGGCGACTTGCTGTTTTTTGGCAACTCAAAGACGGGGCGCGTGACTCACGTGGGCATGTACCTGCGCGACGGTCTTTACATTCACTGCTCTGGCCAAGTGAAAATCAACAGCCTGGAGGAGAAGTCGCCACTGTATCTCTACTCGCCGCTGTCGATAAGCCGCATCAAGACAAAGATTGGCACCACCGGAATCATTCCCGTGCGCGACCATAGTTGGTTCTTTGCGCGATAATACACCTCTGTAAAGAATAAAAACAACCTATATATAAAAAATTAAAAACGAATACTATGGACAGACGTAAATTTCTCGTTGGTGCGGGCATGAGCATGCTTGCTGCCGCCGCTCCCGTTGATTTGCTCGCCGCCACCAAGCGCGGTGGCATGCGTTCGGCTCGCCGTGTGCACAAGACCGGCAAACTGAAACTGTCGTTTTTCCCTTATGAACTGAAGTTGCGCCATGCATTCAATTTGGCGCGCTACAGCCGCACCACTACTCCCGACATTCAAGTGCAACTGGAATATGACGGCGTGGTGGGCTATGGCGAAGCCTCGATGCCTCCCTATCTTGGCGAAAGCGTGGAGAGCGTGACCAAGTTCCTCAACAGCCTGGATTTGGGCCAGTTCAATGACCCGTTCCGCATCGAGGATATCTTGAGTTATGTGGACGGTGTGGCTCCGTGCAACCGTGCCGCCAAGGCCAGTGTGGACATTGCGTTGCACGACCTGTTAGGAAAAATCATGGGCCAGCCCTGGTACAAGATTTGGGGTTTAGACCCGGCCAAGGCTCCGGTGACCAGTTTCACGATAGGTATCGACACCGAGGAGGTGGTGCGTCAGAAAGTTCGCGAGGCGTCTCCCTACAAACTCATCAAGGTGAAGATGGGTCTTGACAAAGACCAGGAAACTATCGACATCATCAAGCAGATGATGCCCGATGTGCCCTTGTGCGTGGACTGTAATCAGGGTTGGAAAGACAAGGAGCACGCGCTGGAGATGTGCCACTGGCTCAAGGAGCGTGGTTGCGTGTTTGTGGAGCAACCGTTCGACAAGGAGTGGATAGACGAGACTGCCTGGCTTCGTGAGCGCTCGCCGCTTCCCATCATTGCCGACGAGGCGTTCCAGCGTCTGCCCGACATCGTGCGCTTCAAGGGGGTGTACGACGGCATCAACATCAAACTCATGAAGAGCACAGGCTTGCACGAGGCTTACAAGATGATAACCGTGGCTCGCGCGCTCGACATGAAGGTGATGATAGGTTGCATGACCGAGACGTCGTGTGCCGTGACCGCCGCCGCCAACCTCTCGCCGCTGGTGGATTTCGCCGACCTCGACGGTAATCTGCTCATCGCCAACGACCGCTTCAAGGGCATGACGGTGGAGAATGGCAAAATCACCTTGCATGACATACCAGGCATCGGTGTAGAACTGCTGAAATAACCACAATAGAAACGAACAAAGAACGAACAAAAGATGAACAAACCGTTGTGGGGCGTTGTCGCTGTGCTCGTCGTGTCGCTTGGCGTGTTTGCGGCGGTAGAGCATCTTCGCCCCGTGGATGAGCAGGGTGAGCCCTTGTTGAAGACGTCGAGTTTGGAAAAGACGCTGTTCACACCCGACAGTGCCGCCCAGCCGCTGGCCGTTGCCGCCACGAGCGGCGATGCTGCCGTGGCCGATGAGGGCAAGGGGGGAAGCGGCGCTCCTGCCGCCCCCCGCAAGGGAAGAGTGGCAGCCGCCAGTGGAACCTCTCACAGCAAACTGCTGCAGAACCCACCGGTGACCGACTCGCTCACCATCTTGTTTGTGGGTGACTCCATGCTTGAGGGCTTGGGGCCGCGCATGGCGGCCTATGCCAAGCACAATGGTTACACGCTCATCAATGTGATATGGTATAGTTCCACGACCGAGATATGGGGTCGCTCGACTCGCTTGCAGGACTATGTGCGTCAGTATAAGCCCGACTTTGTGCTGGTGAGTTTGGGCGCCAACGAGTTGTTTGTGCGCGACATCAAGCAAAAGCGGCAGCAGTATGTCGACAACATGCTGCGACAGATGCAGGGCACGCCCTATGTGTGGATAGGTCCTCCGAACTGGAAGCCCGACACTGGCATCAACGACATGTTGCAGGCCTCGTGCGCTCCGGGTTCGTTCTATCTGAGCAATGGCGAGCACTTTGACCGCGCAAAGGACGGTGCGCATCCCACGCGCGCTTCGGCGTCGGCATGGGCCGACCGCGTGTGCAAGTGGATAGCCACCAAGTCGGCGCATCCATTCCCGCTGAATGTGCCCACCGAGGCACGTGCGCGCTGCAAGACCATCGTTCATCAGCCCGAGCGCTAAACAATTGTCAATTCAACAAGTAACCACCCCCTAAGTCTCAAGAGACCATGACTTTCGACATCGCTACGCTGGCCCACAACGCCATTGAGCAGTTGAGTTTTCACCCCGGTGAGCCGTTGATGTTCAACAGCGGCTTGTTCTGGGTGCTGATGATACTATTCCTGCCTGTTTATGCCATGTTGCGTTCACGGCGTTGGCAAATGATGCTGTGGGTGGTGGCCTTCAGCCTATTTTTTGCCTACAAGTCGAGTGGTTGGGCGGTGGTGATGCTGGTGTGCACGTCGGTCATCGACTGGTGGCTTGCGCTACGCATCGCGTCGACCGAGAGCACCAAACACAAAAAACTGTGGCTATGGTTGTCGATAGTCTGTTCGGCGGGGGTGCTCATCTTCTTTAAGTATTCCAACTTTGTGATATGGAACGTCAACGCCCTGGTGAACAGCAATTTCCAGCCGCTGGATTTGGTGCTTCCCATCGGGTTGTCGTTCTACACGTTCCGCACAATCAGTTATGTGGTGGATGTGTACAAAGGCAAAATTGCTCCCACGACGAACTATTTGGAGTACTTGTTTTTCCTGTCGTTCTTCCCGTGTCTCGTTGCCGGCCCCATTGTGCGCGCGGTGGATTTCTTGCCACAACTCAAGGAACTCAAGCCCGCTACGCGCACGATGATTTACGGCGGCTTGTGGCTGTTTTTGCTCGGTGTGCTCAAGAAAGCCGTGGTGGCCGACTATCTGTCGCAGTATAACGACATCGTGTTTGGCACGCCCGACGGCTACACTGGCGTGGAGTTGCTCATGGCCATCTTGGGCTACACGATGCAGATTTATTGCGACTTCTCGGGTTACAGCGATATGGCTATCGGTCTGGGTGCCGTGATGGGCTTTGACCTGGGCATCAACTTCAATTTTCCTTATCGTTCGCTCAGCGTGACCGAGTTCTGGCGTCGCTGGCACATCTCGTTGTCGCTGTGGTTGCGCGACTACATCTACATCGGGATGGGCGGCAACCGCAAGGGCAAGTTTCGCCAATATGTGAACTTGATGGTGACCATGCTGGTGGGCGGCCTGTGGCACGGCGCGGCGTGGAAGTTTGTGCTGTGGGGAGCCGGTCATGGCGGCGCATTGTGCATTCACAAGGCGTTCA
>CACWKM010000132.1 GCA_902761475.1 uncultured Bacteroidales bacterium | reverse complement strand
CGCAATGCACGCGACGACGACAAGTTGCTCACCGTGGAGCCCGGAGTGTGGTCAAGCACATAGTCGGCAACGGCAACCAGTGTGTATTCCTCCACAAAGAACTCGCCATTCTCCATCACGATGGCCAGGCGGTCCACGTCGGGGTCTACGACAAAGCCCACATCGGCCTTGCCCTGGCGCATAAAGTCGCTGATGGCGGTGAGGTTCTCGGGAATGGGCTCGGGAGTGTGCCCGAAATTGCCGCTCGGGTCGCAGAACAGGCGCTCCACTTTCTTCACGCCTAATGCCTCGAGCAGCATCGGGATGGCCACGCCGCCCACCGAGTTCACCGCATCAACGGCAACGGTGAGGTTGGCCTTCTTGATGGCCTCCACATCCACGAGGTCGAGCGCAAGCACGGCCTCAATGTGACGACGCAGATAGGTGTAGTTCTTTTGCTCACGGCCAAGTTTCTCCACAGGAGCATAGTCAAACGCCTCGGCCTCGGCCAGACGCAACACTTCGCGACCTTGCTCGTCGTTGAGAAACTCGCCATGCTCGTTGAGCAACTTAAGCGCATTCCATTGCTTGGGATTGTGCGAAGCGGTGATGATAATGCCACCACACGCTTTCTCCCCCACCACTGCAAGTTCGGTGGTGGGAGTCGTGGCCAAACCGATGTTCACCACGTCAAAACCCATGCCGGTGAGCGCACCCACTACCAGATTGAGCACCATGCGACCGCTCAGGCGGGCATCACGGCCTACGACTATCACATTGCTTTGCACCGAACTGTGGTCACGCATATACTGCGCATAGGCCGAGGTAAACTTGACGATGTCCAGCGGAGTCAGGCCATCATCAGCCGGGCCACCAATGGTGCCACGAATTCCCGATATCGACTTGATTAGCGACATATAACTACTCTTTTTTTATATATAAGATTATACTATTTCTTCATTAAATCATCGAGTGGAAGTAGCGCACGTGGTACATATAGGGCTGCACATAACTAATCTCGTTGACCAAGCCATACTGCGACTTCACCACAATCCTCACCTCGCTTTCCACGCCCAAGAACTTGAGCGGCATCTGCAAGCCATAGCCCCACTGCGACGACACCTGCAGGGTGTAGTCGTCGTAGTTGAAATAATGGGCGGGCTGACTCAAATCGTTCGCATTGCCGTCGGTGGCAGTGAGGTTGCCCGTGCTATACCAGTTGATGAGGTTATAGCGCATGAAACGGAAGTAAATCGCCTCACTCTTGCGGGCGCGGTCGTCGTGGCGGTCAGCAGCGCGGAGCACCTGCATATACACGTTGCCATCAGGACTGATGCGATAGAATGGAGCGTTCTCGCCAACCTCAAACACAGTGTCGCTTGGCACCTCGTTCACAATGCGATAGTTGCGCAAGAAGGCATTGGTGGCATTGCGCTCGGCGTTCAAGCGGTCGCTATAACTCTGCTCGTCTTTGCAACCACACAGCAATACGCTGGTCAGCAACACACTCAGCAGCACAAGGTAATGTTTTGTCTTGTTCATTTATCGTTATTTTATTGTTCGTTTTCGTTGTTGTTTGGTTCTGCTTGGGCGGCATCGACAATGGGAATGGACTCGAGGACGCTGCGATACAGTTCCACGGCCTCGGCCATGCTCATATAGAGTTCTCCGCCAGCGGCATTCTTGTGGCCGCCGCCGTTAAAGTGCTCCTGGCACATCACGCTCACGTCGAAGTCGCCCTGTGAGCGGCACGACACCTTCACGCGGCCAGCCTCTTCGCGCATCAGCACCGACCAATACACCTCGGGGATGGTGAGCGGCTCGTTCACCAAGCCCTCCACGTCGCCGCGCTGATAATTGAAACGCTCCAACACATCGAGCGGAAGCGTAATCAACGACGCACCGCGCTCCAGGCACAGTTCCATCCTTTCGCTCAACGCATAGCCGCGCAAGCGCAAACTGTCCACACTGTGAGTGTTCATCGCAAGGTTATACAAATACTGCTTGTCGATGTGGCGACGCATCAAGATGGACTGAATTTCATACAACTCCGGATCCTCGCACGAGAACGTGAAGTTTCCCGTGTCGGTCATCATGCCGGTATACAGACACTGGGCGGCCAAGCGGTCTATCAGTTTGGTGAGTTGCAACTGCAACAGCACCCTGAACACCAATTCGCAGGTCGATGACGCAGCGGGATAACTAATAAGCAAGTCAAATTCCTGAGTCGTGGGGTCGAGGTGGTGGTCGATGAGCACGCGCGGAGCAGTGGAAGCGGTCACCAATTCGGCCAATTTGTCAATTCGGCGCAACGTGTTAAAGTCGAGACACAGGATGAGTTGCGCCTGCGACATGAGTTCGCGAGCGCGATCCTCGCTGCGTGTATAGACCACCGCCTCATGTATCGTGGGCAGGAAAGTGAGCGCGCGCGGAGGCATATCGGGAAGCACCACACGAGCATCCTTGCCCAGCCGACGAAGCACACGGCACAGCCCCAGGGTACTGCCCAGCGCATCGCCGTCGGGACCCAAGTGCGCGGTCAGCACAATGCGCTTCGCGCCATTGAGCAGCGAACGGAAACGCACCAGCAAGCGGTCATCTATCAACGCATGTATCATCTATCTCTAACAAATACTTTTAACTTGCAAATTTAGTGATAATCCACGACACCACCAAGCCCCCACCCCAAAACTATCCCAAGAAAAAATCGAAACGCCATCCCGGAGCACATCTCGCACATGTCGCTGTACTCCGAGACAACGTCTCGGACCAAAAAACCTGGCCAGTGGCATCAACGGAAGCCGCTGCCGCCACCGCCGCTATGGCCGCCGCCACCATGGTAGGACGACGAACCGCCGCCACCGCTACTGCGACGTGCCTCGCGCTCGCGGGCAAGACGCGCCTCGCGCTCGGCGGGAGTCTCATAGTGCTCCACATAGCGCATGCCGCCCAGCGTGTAGGCGGCCACCGTGGGACAGAAATCGCTCTCCAGCAGCAAGGCCTCTTGAGGGGCCAACGCCGCATACTCGGGCCATATCTTCTTCAGGTCTTTATACACCTGCTTGGCGATGCCAAAGAGCGTGGCAAACACCATATACTCTTTCCACAGGCCCACTTCCTTCACGCCGCGCTCGTCGAGGAGGGTAAACTCTTTCAAGAACTTGCGCAAGCCATACACCTGGTTCACTTCTTGAGGGGTGAGGCTCTTTATCGAACGGCCGCTCACACTCATCAACCCACTGATGCGGCGCACTACGGAGCGATGCTCCACGGGATAGCGCTTCATGTATTCCTCCATCTCACGGGGCTGCAGCACATGGTCGTCGCCCGCCGCCTTCCACATCTGCTCGTGGAGCAGTTCCATGAGTTCGGCCTCATGGTCGCCATAAGCGGCCTGGTCTTTGAGGGGCGGCGGCACCACATACTCCAGCACTTGATTTCCCGTGCCGTCGCTGCGCGTGCGCAGGTGAATGCGGTGCTGATGAGTCATGCGCATCACCACGGCGGCAATCTGGTCCTTGGGGGTCACATCGCTCGAATTGATGGCGTGAAGCACCTCGCTGGTGCGGTACAGGTTGCCTTCGAGGGGGATTTCCCGGCTCCACTGGGTCTGCTCGCCCGCTTTGTTGCCAAACAAGCGCATGTTTTGACGCGCACGCGACACATCACTGCCCACGCTGAAAAATTCCACCAGGAAAATGAAGGGGATGGCCAACCACAGCACCATCTGCAGCAGGGCGCTGATGCCCTCCCACAGGTCGGCCAAGAACGAGCCCTCATCGTCGGGGTTATAGCCGTCGCCGGCAAGCGACACGCGACCGTCATTCTCGGTTTCGGTGAGTTGATAGTCACTGCCTTTGAAGGCGGGCTTTTTCAGTTTGTCGAGAAAGGTGCCCTTGCGCGAGGTCACGGGATGGAAAAGCCCCTTGTTGAACTGCGCCAGAATCACCAGGCCTTCGTCCTCGTGGGCAAAGGGCTCCGACGTCTCGGCCACAATCTTGCCGTCAACAATCTCCACGGTGCCATGAAAACGGAAGGCCCACACGCGCGTGTTCTCGGGCGTGAAAGCGCCCTCCTCGGGCTCTATCTCGATGCGAGCATGCTGGGCAAAGGCGCCCGACGCGGGTTCGTAGAACTTGAAATTGAAACCGTCGGAGTCGCTGAAACTGTTCACCAAGTTGGTGAGCGTGTAGCGGATGTTGTAGGTGCGAGGGCCAGAGGCACCGATGCCCCAACACAGTTCGGGGCCGTCGCTGCCCTTGGCAATGCCGCAACGATTGGCCTTTTCGGCGCGTGTGCGGTCCACGTCCCACGGTGTGTCCACTTCATACTGGACGCCACGTTCGTCGCTCACCGAGAGTTCGCCCACGCCCATGCCATGCAGGTTGTACTGCTTGATGAAGCCCTCGGTGCCGTTGCTGCCCATGACACACTCTCGCACCTCGACCACGCGGGCATGGCCCTGCGCGTTGATGACCACGCGCATCTGCAAGTCGTTCACCGAGTGAGCCCACGAGCCGAAACAGCACAAGGCCATCACGGTCGCCAATGCAAGGCGAATGTGTGTTACAATGCTGGTCTTCATATCATGGCAATGGCTATTTTCTTGATTAAATAGAAGATGCCCAGCATCAAGAACAAGATGCCCAGCAAGGTCAAGATGGGCCACTCGAGGTAGAAGTCACACACCTTGTCCCACCAAGTTTCCTCATATTGGCTGAACTCTTTTCCGCTCATCATGGGGCTGGACAACTCGGCAGCGCTAATCTCGGTGCTGGTGCCCAAATCGCTGATGCCACCCCACAGCGAGAGCGGGAATTCCGCGCGCAAGGTCAAAAAATCGTCTTTTTCCATGCTCTGCTCGGTCACCACAACGATGCTGCCATCAACCAACTCGGGTTTGGCATACGACAACCGGTTGGTCGATATCTTGATGATATCGGACTCGGCAAACTCGCCATCGGCGCGAGAGACCGTCAACTTGAGGTGCTCGGGAGTGATGCCCGGGTTGACAAAAACGTGATTCAGCACCGCATGGTCGTGGGCATAACGTCGCAACATCGCCGTGAGCGTGTAGTCCAGTTGGAAAAGGTGACGACCTGCCCCACCCAGCCCCCAACACAACTGGGGACAAAGGCGCTCCACATAGATGCCGCAAAGGTGTTCCTTCGTGGTCATCCTCGGGTCCCACGGGTCAACGACTTTAAACGCCGTGCCGCGCTCGCTCACCACGAAGTCTTTCACGGTGTTGGCACCGTAGATGTTGAGCGTGGTATACATTTCGGTGGCATCATT
>CACWKM010000131.1 GCA_902761475.1 uncultured Bacteroidales bacterium | reverse complement strand
CGAACTCGTGGAAACCGACGGCTGTGACTACCTGATTGTGGCCTTCGGCAGCCAGGCGCGCATCAGCATGAAGGCCATAGAAATTGCGCGCACGCAAGGCCTCAAAGTGGGACTCGCGCGGCCCATCACGCTGTGGCCATTCCCCGCGGCACATCTGCGTGAGGCAGCCAAGAATGTGAAGGGCATCCTCGTGGTGGAACTCGACGCCGGACAGATGATTGAAGACGTGAAACTCGCCGTGGAGTGCCGCGTGCCAGTGGAACACTTCGGGCGTCTGGGAGGCAACGTGCCCACCCCCGACGAGGTGCTCGATGCACTCAAGAACAAAATTATCGACAACGAATAATCACCCGCTATGAACGATATCATCAAACCTCAAAATCGGGTCTTCGCCAAGCCCTCGCTGCTCAACGACACCCACATGCACTACTGCCCGGGCTGCAGCCACGGTGTGGTGCATCGCCTTGTGGCCGAGGTGGTGGAGCAAATGGGCATGACCGAGTGCGCCATAGGCATCTCGCCAGTGGGATGCGCCGTGTTTGCCTACAACTACATCGACATCGACTGGCTCGAGGCCGCACACGGCCGCGCCACGGCCATGGCGACCGCAGTAAAGCGACTCATGCCCGACAAACTGGTGTTCACCTATCAAGGCGACGGCGACCTGGCAGCCATAGGCACCTGCGAGACCATTCACTCGTGCAACCGCGGGGAGAACATCGCCATCATCTTCATCAACAATGCCATCTATGGCATGACGGGCGGACAGATGGCCCCCACCACCCTGCTGGGACAAAAGACCGCTACCTGCCCCTATGGCCGACGCGTGGACCTCAACGGATACCCACTCTCCATCACCCCGCTGCTGGCACAACTCGACGGCACTTGCTATGTCACGCGACAGGCAGTGCACACACCTGCCGCAGTGCGCAAGGCTAAGAGAGCCATCGAACAAGCCTTCCGCAACAGCATGGAAAAGAGAGGCACCAGCGTGGTCGAGATTGTGAGCACTTGCAACTCCGGGTGGAAGTTGACTCCCGAGAAAGCCAACCAATGGATGGCAGAGCACATGTTTGAGAAATACCCCCTGGGCGACATCAAGAACATTGAGAAAACCTAACTAGACAATCTAGAACCTCTAGAACATCTAGATTATCTAGAACATCTAGCAAAAAAAGAAAAGGATATGAAAGAAGAAATCATCATAGCCGGATTTGGCGGACAAGGCGTGCTCTCGATGGGCAAGATTCTTGCCTACGCAGGGCTCATGGAGGACAAGGAGGTGACCTGGATGCCCTCCTATGGCCCCGAACAACGCGGTGGCACCGCCAATGTGACCGTCATCTTGAGCGACACGCGCATCAGTTCGCCCATCCTCAACGAGTATGACACCGTCGTGGTGCTCAACCAGCAGAGCCTGGACCGCTTCGAGAGCAAGGTGAAACCCGGCGGCGTGCTCATCTACGACAACTACGGCATCCACAAACCGCCCACGCGCACCGACATCAAGGTGTACCCCATCGACGCCATGGAGGCCTCATTTGAACTGAAAAACGCCAAGGGCTACAACATGATTGTGCTCGGCGCACTGCTCAAGGTGAAGCCCATGGTGACCATCGAGAATGTGCTGTTGGGGCTCAAGAAGTCGCTACCCGAGCGGCACTGGCACTTGCTGCCCGAGAACGAGCAGGCATTGCGACGAGGCATGGAACTCATCTGATGCCGAGTTTTCACTCATCACATCGCAACAAAAAAAGACCGCCTCATGTGTGTGAAGCGGTCTTTTTTTGTCGTTGCCATTAGAGCCTGGCGGAGATTATCTCACCACCATCTTCACGGCACCGCGGCAGTGGCTGTAGTGCATGATGTAGACGCCATGCGGCAACTCGATGGTGGCATCGTTCTCGACCACGGGCAGATGGCGCACCAGTTGGCCGGCGGTGTTGTAGATGGCCACATCGGTGAGCGGCTCGCTGCACTTCACAATCACGCCACCCTCGATGGGCAGCAGGGATGCCGGACGGTTGGCCATCAAGCCACTGATGCCGGTAGCATCGATGGTGATGACATTGCTCTCAATCGACGTGTAGCCCAAGCGGCTCGACTGCACGGTGTAGGTGTAGGTGTAGCCCGGCTGACGCTCGAAGATGTAGTTCGTGCCATCGGTGGTGTATTGCTCGCTGTCGACGATGTTGCCCAACTCGTCGTAGGTGGTCAGGTTCACGATGTACTCGTCAATCTCTTCCTCGGCAGCCTCCCAGTTGGCAGTGAAAGTGTCGTCGCCAATGTCGGTGGCGGGCAATGCTGTGAGCTGCGACAGAGTGGGAATGGGCAAACAGGTGGCATACACCTCGGCGCCATAGCTACCCACCAGACCGCCGTCACTAATCAAAATCTTCGCGCTGTGACTACCCACGGCCACAGGAGTATAAGTCACCTGCAGCGGATAGCCCTCTTCGCTATTGGCCACGGTGCGGTCGATCGACGACACAGGGATAGAGAAGTTGTGCAGAGCATCCTTGTAGAGCAGCACGCTGAGCGAATTGGTGAGGTTCTCGCCCTTGACATAGAGGATAGCGGTGAGGCTCTTGCCCAGCGCCACCTCGCCCATGTCGAGCACAGAGCCCTGCGTGGGCGACACCAGCACGGGTTCGCCAATAGGCGTGGGATCGGGATTCTCATCGTCGCCGTTGAACACCTCGCCCTGCTTGCTGCCCCAGATGTACTCGAACAATGCGGGGAAGTCGATAAACGGGTTGCGGTTGTTCTGATGCTTTTGCACCTCGTCGTTACGGTCGGTCTCCTTGGTGCTCACCGGGTCCTGACGAGCCCAGTTGATGAGCAGGGTCACGGCCCAGGGGTTGAGGGTCTGCCAGCCACTGGAGTAGTTGTGCACCATGTAGGTGTGCACCCAGTTGTAGTCCTGATAGGCGCAAGCCATGTAGAAATAGGTGCGCGCGAAGTCGCCCTTGTAGCGGTCGTCGGGCTCAAACACCAGCGAGGATCCACCGCCCTGGCCGGCCATGGGCGAACCCACCTTCGACACGTTGTTGTCGAAGCCGCCCTTCACGTTGGTCGACGACACTGCGCCCATGGGATAGTTGCTCTTGGCCATGTTGGCCGGACCATCGCTGGGATACAAGTGGTTCAGGTCGGTATAGGCAAGCACGTCATCGTCACCGCCCCACCAACTCTTGGGGAACGAGTGCTCCTTGTTCATGCCGCTCACCGAATTGGTGCCGTTGAAATAGTAGTCCTTGTCGCTGTACATATCCCACACCTTGGTCACGTTGTCGGGATAGTGGTCGGTAGCGGGGAAATGGTGCCACAGACTGTTATAACCCAGTTTGGTGTGCTGGATGGCCAACTCGTGGATGGCGTCCTTCAGCGCCTGACCGCTCTTGCCATACAGCGACTTGTAGTATCCGGCTGGGATGGCGGCATGCGCTCCCAGCGCCACAAGTGCCACGACGGCAACTGCTAATAATCGGTTGTAAAACTGTTTCATGATGGTTATCGTTAGATTTTTAATAAAAAATGGTCTTAAAAAAGTTTGAACTGCAAAGTTAAGAAAAAAGATTAGAATTCGTCCCTTTGTGCCCATTTTTTATTCGCATTCTCCCACTTGCTGCCAGCGGATGGGGTTCATGCGGTCGCCGCTCTCACGAAAGATGATGTAGTGATAATAGGATTCCACTCCTGACTGACGGGCATAGAGTTCCACACCCTTGGGCCCTATCATGATGGCCTGCAATTCCGGGAGGCAATACTCGCCATAGTCAAAGGTCATCCACACGTGCATGAGTTTGCCCTCGTCGGTGCGGTCACAGTTCGGGTTGTCGCGGTCAATCTCTGCGGCATCCTCCCACACATGGGCGATTTCACCGTCGCGAAACACCACCATCACCGCCAGGGCCTCCTTGGGCTCCTGGGCAAACACCACCTCGTAGATGTCCATGTCGAGTTTCGGGCAACTGGCGAGCCACTGCGCGCTCTCGATGGTGTGGCCGCGATAGCGCTTAGCGATTTGGGCCAAGCGCTCGGGATGATGCGACGCCCCCAGCATCACCACAGGCTCGCCCTCCTTCCAGCGGCTGAACTCCAGCGGCGTGTGGTCGTTGAGAAACGCCTGCGGCACCACGATGGGCGTCATCTCGTCGTCGCCATAGCCACGGAACATCGTGGCGCACTGCTTCGCGTCGTCGAGTTCGAAGCACCCCGTGATGCTGCCACACTCGTCGAGCACAAAGCGCCCATCGACAAGCGTTACCGGCGTGGCACGGTGCTTGAACACCAGGCGGTCGTAGGTATGTTCCTGCGACAGCGACTCATTCGAGCCGTCCCAGGTAGCATTAAACACATTCATCTTCTGTTCGATGTGCGTCACAAACATGGGCTGCCACCGCAAGGTGGGGTCGCCCTGCCAGTTGTAATCATCGTCGGCGACACACGGCAGCGCCACCGCTGCCACCATCGCCACAAAAAGCAAAACCTGTTTCATATCGCAATATGTTTTAATGATGAATAGTAGTCAACGGCCATCAAGGCGAACCGCGATGCTGCCGACGTGCGCGGGTCAACTGCTCACGAATTCCTCCAGTCTCTAAGAAGTCACGCTGAATGCGCTCGAAGTAGCGCTGGAGCAATGTAGAAGTTTGATGAATGATGATGAGTGCCACATTAGCCACATATTCATCGCTTTGGCCATCTATGGCACGCCGATAATAGTCCGAGGCGTTGTGCGACGCACATTGTCCCGCGGCGCAATTGAGCAACTCGCCCGACCATTTCGCCAACCCACGGTTGCGCATATAGTCATTGAAGTCTTCCTCCAGTTCGGCAAGACTCCCTATCGCCACTCCTATCAGTTTGATTTCAGATTCCTTTGAGACCACCGAGTCGCGGACACCCTCGGCGATATTCTGTTTTCCCGACCTTGCGGCTTGAAGCATTTGGTCGATAGTGCGGTCGCCAAGGCGCAAAAAGTGATTGACAAAATAATAAGTCACATCATAGACACACTCAGCCTTTTTATAGGCCAACAGGTCTTTATAGTTGCCCGTATCGCGCAAAACAGCCCCCATAGTATCAAGCATTTATAGTTTTAACAAAGATAAACAGATTTTTCCAAGCCTCCAAACAAAAAGGCCACAAAAGGCCCCAAAAGCCGAAAAAAGGCCTTTAAATGGCCTTTAAATGGCCTTTAGATGGCCTTCTCCCGGCCTTTAATGGCCTTTAACCTTCCCGCCGCCTTCCCACCGCGGGGGCGGTATGTTAAGAAACTGCTAGTTCATCATTGTTTACTCCAGACCAGCCAGGATGTTAACGATGGCGGCGATATCGGCAGCCGATACGGCGCCATCACCGGTCACGTCGGCACGGCCTTCATATTTTGCCTCTTCCTCAAGGCCTGCGAGCACATTGACCAAGCAAGCGATGTCGGCAGCGCCCACGGCACCGTCGCCGTTCACGTCGCCCTTGGCAAACTCGGGAGCAACCTCACCCTGAGTGATGCGAATCACCTTGTCCATGCCCGGGAAGGTAATGCGCAGGTCGAAACTGCGGCCAGTCTCACCCTCGGGAAGAGCGTCGGCGCTGAAAGTCAACATACTCTCGCCATTATGGAGGTCAATATCGGTGGCATTGGTGTAATGGAACACATAATCGGTGATCTGAATGTCCAACCATTCGGGAATCTCGTAGTCGGGAGCCTCGCCAAGATACCACTCGGCGGCAGGCACTGTCGAAATGAAATTGGCCTCAACCTCGCCACCCTCGGCAGGAATCGCATAGGACTCAGCATCGGAAATCAACTGCTGATAAGCAAAGTCGTAGGTTAGGCAAGAACCAACAAGCACAGTACCATCACTGTATTGGAAGGCGTTAGACGAGAGAAAAGTTCCCACCTGCTCGCCATCGACAAAGCCATTCAACATTGTCACGCCCACAGGGTTAAGGCTGGGCTGCTCATAGCGGAACCAACCGTAGGGGCGCATATATTCAAACCTATCGTCGTCGAAGTTAATCACCACCACCACGTCTTGATCGATAAGAATGGGCTCATTGCTCTCCAAGCCTTCTGCATCAAGGTGTATCAGTTCAAAGGATGCTTCATAGACGTTCAAATTACCACCAGTCACAGGATAGTCTTTTTCAAGTTTACATTCGCCCGTTGCAAGGGGATTCTCAAAATCCACAACACCGTCATTCATGGGAAGGACCAAGCAGGACATCGTTGCACCTTTGGAACCAGCCAGTAAGGTTGCAAAGTTAACTTTGCTCAAAGTGAGCGGAGCCACGGGCTTGCTAATGATTTCGCCACAGCCAGTCACCACCAAGTTATCGACACCCAATTCCTCGGCGGCTTGTTTTGTCCAAAAAGCATCACCGTCGGCATAAGCATCTTTCTTGACCAAAGCCAACACGGGGGCTAAATCAAAGTCAGGATCATTGACGTCGTGAAAGCCCAACATTTCAATGAACTCGCCGCCGTCAGCACTGCTAAACATGCTTCCACTACCGCCATAGTGCACGGCATAATTGGCTTGGAAAATCGAGTCGCCGTGCTGAGTGAGATAGGGAGCATCGGCATAGATTGTAGCGCCATCATAGTTGAAGGTCCCCTTCAAAGTTTTACCTGTTGCAATCTCGGCTTCATCGTCCCATCCCGACAGGAAATATTCCCAGTTATCGCCCAGGCTAGAAGCGGCAAATTCAACCTCAACACCCGGAGGAATAATACATGAGGGGAACAAATAGTTGTAGCCCCATTCGCCTTCGTCCGAGAATAAACCAGCAAAGAATGTTCCGGTGGGGAACACATAAGCCGAGTCGGCCCACGTATAATCCCCAGCAGCGTTGCGAGTGGGAGCCTTTACTATGGCCTTCGATTTCACATCGCTCTTGACTGGAGCGGTTACCAACTGCGAAACCTTTGCACGCTGTTGAGCCACGCGAGTCACTGCAGGAGCGACCTTTTCGCCGCGACTTACCTTCTTCACTGTGACAGCAGCAAACGATGATGCCACAGTGATTACAGCAATCATAAGAGTAATAATCTTTTTCATACCTTAAAAATCTTTTAAGTGAATAAAAATGTGAATAAAAACTGATTTGTCATTATTATTTTCACTACCGACCTACGGGACGCGCCATGCGGTGGTCCCGCAGGCTAGTAGCGTATATATTGAGGGGTTATTGAACCACCACGTAGAATGAATTCTCTGGCTTTGCCTGGTCCACCAAATTGATGATGTGCGGATCCAGGGCACTGATAGCCACGAGTTTAAAGGTGTGGCCATCGAGCAAATCGATGAAATCCTGGAACGCCGGCACACGCTGCAAGTGCGTCTTGGCATTGTTGTCCATGTCGCCAGTGAAATGGAAGGTCACTTGGTCGGCATTGACCTCCTCGGTAATGACGAAGTTGCCATAATTCGATTGATTCTTAAAGTTCAGCACCATGGAGTTGAACTTTTCTTCGTAGTGAATCTCAAAGTAGGAGAAGTTGCGCTTGAGCACGCTTTTACACCCGGACACCACATTGGCATAAGCCTCAGCGAAGTCACCGCCCAGTTCCTCTGGGGAAATGCGCCACCCATAGTCCTCGTTGGCAAACACTTCGGCCACGGGGAGCGACGTGATGCGCGACACGCCGTCGTCGGTGCACAGGAACGAACCGTCCTCTTGCATCTCAAAGTGCTGCACCGTGAGCGTGCTGCCGTCGTTGTTGTTGATGAGCGACAGCGGGTTCACGAAGCGGAAGCCCTTGATGGTGGCGATGGCATTGGCACTCACCGTGCGAGCAGGCTTAAAGCGCCAGTCCACGTCCTTGGGATAGAAGGTGGGAATCTGCGTGGCGATGTTGTTCACGATGTAGTCGTTGCCA
>CACWKM010000130.1 GCA_902761475.1 uncultured Bacteroidales bacterium | reverse complement strand
AGTTTAGTGAACCCGTGGGGAGTCGAACCCCAATCGAAGGAACCGGAATCCTTTATTCTATCCATTGAACTACGGGTCCAGAAGCGTTTTGCGGGGCAAAGTTACAAAATTTTCGGGTGTCCTACAACCGTTGGGGATGGCTAAAACGTGGGGCGCTGCTTTTTGGGGTGGGGCGAATGGCTGGGTGGGGCAAAAAAATGATTGGCCTGCGTTCTTTTCTTGTTGAAAAATGCTTATCTTTGAGGCATGAAAGAGCGAAAACCGATGTCTGTGTCTGCCGCCCTGGCTCGTGCCGCCGCGTTGTGCTCGGTGGGTGAGCAGTGTGCCAGCGACCTGTCGCTGAAGATGCGTCGGTCGTGGGGCTTGTCGGCGAGTGAGGCCGACGAGGTGGTGGCACGTCTGCGCGCGGAGCGTTTCCTCGACGATGCGCGCTATGCCCGCGCCTTTGTGCACGACAAACTGGCCTTTAACCGCTGGGGGCGGTTGCGGCTGCGTCGCGAATTGCGTGCCAAACGCATCGCTGCCGAGGCCATCGACGCCGCGCTCGCCGCCATCGACGAGGTGGCCTATCGCGACACGCTGCTCGCCCTGCTGCGTGCCAAACTGCCACAAGGTGGCGACACCTCGCCACAAGCCCGCGCGCGGCTGTTGCGCAACGGCATGTCGCACGGCTTTGAGACCTCGCTCGTGATAGACTGTCTGCGCCAGTTGGCGCTCGACACCCACGACCTTGAACCCCTGATTGACGATGGCGCTGAAGGACTGGATTAGGCAACTCGCGGGCAGCGTGGGTGACGTGCTGTCGCCGCGTCGTTGCGCCGTGTGCGGCAATGTGCTGGGTGGCGACGAGCAGCACTTGTGCCGCCGATGCTTGATGGAACTGCCGCGCACGGGCTATCACAAGGTGCCGTTCAACGCCATGGAGCAACTGTTTGCCGGCAAGGTGCCCATAGAGCGTGCCACGGCCTTTTTCTATTATGAGAAGGGCAGTCCCTATGCCGCCATCCTTCACGACATGAAATATCGCCATGTCCCCACCATGGGTCGCTATCTCGCCTCGCTTGCCGCCGCCGAGTTGCAGGCCAGCGGCTTCTTTGATGGCGTGGAGGTGATTGTGCCGGTGCCGTTGCACATCACCAAGTTGGCCCAGCGCGGCTACAATCAGAGCGAGTATTTGGCGCAGGGCTTGCGCGATGCCACCGGCCTTGAAGTGAGTCAAGCCCTTGTTGCCACGCGCGAGCACGCCACACAGACCCACAAAGGCGCCGAAGCGCGCTTCCAAAACACGCGCGACACGTTTGCCCTCGACGAGCGTCGCGCCTCGGCGTTGACGGGCCGCCATGTGCTGCTTGTCGACGACGTGGTGACCACGGGCGCCACCCTGCAAGCCTGTGCCGAGGCTGTTCACGCCTTGCCGGGCACCACCATTTCCCTGTTTGCCCTCGCTGCCGCCCGTCTGGCTTGAGGCCCGGTGCGAGCAAAAGAATCGGCCTCGTCGCCACCGTGTGTGATGGCGATGAGGCCGAGTAAGTGAGAGCGTGCGCTCAGTCGCAGCGCGTTAGTCGCTGCACTTGGCGCAAAGGAACTCGCGGTTGAGGCGTGCGATGTTGCTGAGTTTGATGTTCTTGGGGCACTCGGCAGCGCAAGCACCAGTGTTGGTGCAGTTGCCAAATCCCAGTTCGTCCATCTTTGCCAGCATGGCCTTGACGCGGCGCTTAGCCTCCACCTTGCCCTGAGGCAGGAGAGCGAACTGGCTCACCTTGGCACTCACGAAGAGCATTGCCGAGCCGTTCTTGCAAGCAGCCACACAGGCACCGCAGCCAATGCACGACGCACTGTCCATGGCCTCGTCGGCAGCGACCTTGCTGATGGGCAGGGCGTTAGCGTCCTGTGCGCCACCCGTGTTGAAACTCACGTAGCCGCCAGCCTGCTGAATTTGGTCGAAGGCGTTGCGGTTGACCATGAGGTCGCGAATGATGGGGAATGCGGCGCTGCGCCAGGGCTCCACGGTGATGGTGTCGCCATCGTGGAAGCGGCGCATGTAGAGTTGGCAAGTGGTGGCACCGGTGGCGGGGCCGTGCGGGTGTCCGTTGATGTAGAGCGAGCACATGCCGCAGATTCCCTCGCGGCAGTCGTGGTCAAAGGCCACCGGCTCCTCGCCCTTCTCCACAAGTTGCTCGTTGAGAATGTCGAGCATCTCCAGGAACGACGTGTCGGTGGGGATGTCGCTCATCTCGTAGGTTTCGAAGTGGCCCTTCTCCTTGGGGCCAGCCTGACGCCAAACTTTCAGTTTGAAACTTATATTCGTTTCCATTGTGTATTCGAGAAATTTACTGTGGGTGAAACATTAGGACTTGTAGTTACGCGTCTGCACCTTGATAGCCTCGTAGTGGAGTGGCTCCTTGATGAGCGTGGGCTCCACCTCGTCGCTACCTCCGTACTTCCAGCAAGCCACATAGAAGTAGTTCTCGTCGTCGCGTTTAGCCTCTCCCTCTTCGGTCTGGTGCTCCTCGCGGAAGTGTCCGCCACAACTTTCGTTGCGGTTGAGGGCGTCGTGAGCGATGAGTTCGCCCATGGTGATGAAGTCGCGCAGGCGGAATGCCTTGTCGAGTTCAATGTTCAGGCCCTCGATAGTGCCCGGCACAAAAAGGTTGGTCTCAAACTCCTCGCGCAATGCTTTGAGTTTGTCGAGTGCGGTGAGCAGACCCTCGCGGGTGCGGCCCATACCCACATATTCCCACATGATGTGGCCCAGTTCCTTGTGGATGCTATCGACCGAGCGCTTGCCCTGGATGGCCATGATGTGCTCGAGGTTCTTCTGCACGCGAGCCTCGGCCTCGTCAAATTCCTTGCTGTCGGTGGTGGGGCAGGGTACGGTGATTTGGTCGCTCAGGTAGTTCTGGATGGTGTAGGGCAACACGAAGTAGCCGTCGGCCAGACCCTGCATGAGTGCCGATGCGCCCAGACGGTTGGCGCCGTGGTCGCTGAAGTTGCACTCGCCAATGGCGAAGAGGCCCTTGACGCTGGTTTGCAGTTCATAGTCCACCCAGATGCCGCCCATCGTGTAGTGGATGGCGGGATAAATCATCATGGGGTTGTAGTAGTCCACGCCGTCGATGGTGTTGGCCTTCTCGCCGGGGTTCACGTCGGTAATCTCCTCATACATGTCGAAGAGGTTGCCGTAGCGCTGACGAATCACGTCGATGCCCAGGCGGTTGATAGCCTCGCTAAAGTCGAGGAACACGGCTTGTCCGGTGTTGTTCACTCCAAATCCCTTGTCGCAGCGCTCCTTGGCGGCGCGGCTTGCCACGTCGCGTGGCACGAGGTTGCCGAATGCGGGATAGCGGCGCTCCAGGTAGTAGTCGCGGCGCTCCTCGGGGATGTCGCTGCCCTTGATTTCGCCAGCCTGCAGTTTCTTGGCCTCCTCAATGTCCTTTGGCACCCAGATGCGGCCGTCGTTACGCAGCGACTCGCTCATGAGGGTGAGTTTGCTCTGCTTGTCGCCGTGCACGGGGATGCAGGTGGGGTGAATTTGCACGTAGGCGGGGTTGGCGAAGTAGGCGCCCTGACGGTAGCAAGCCATAGCGGCCGAGCAGTTGCAGCCCATGGCGTTGGTCGACAGGAAGTAGGTGTTGCCATATCCGCCGGTGGCGATGACCACGGCGTGAGCGGCAAAGCGCTCGAGTTTGCCAGTGACCAGGTTGCGGGCGATGATGCCGCGAGCACGGCCGTCAATCATCACGATGTCGTGCATCTCATAGCGGTTGTAACTCTTCACCTTGCCGGCATTGATTTGGCGGTTCAGGCTGGAGTAGGCGCCCAACAGGAGTTGTTGTCCGGTTTGTCCCTTGGCATAGAATGTGCGCGACACCTGTGCGCCACCAAACGAGCGGTTGGCGAGCAGGCCGCCATATTCGCGGGCGAAAGGCACGCCTTGAGCCACACACTGGTCGATGATGTTGTTAGCCACCTCGGCCAGACGATACACGTTGGCCTCGCGAGCACGATAGTCGCCACCCTTCACGGTGTCGTAGAACAGACGATAGACCGAGTCGCCGTCGTTCTGATAGTTCTTCGCTGCATTGATACCACCCTGTGCGGCAATGGAGTGCGCGCGGCGCGGCGAGTCCTGAATGCAGAAGTTGAGCACATTGAATCCCATCTCGCCCAGCGTGGCTGCGGCACTGGCGCCAGCCAGACCGGTTCCCACCACGATGATGGTGAGTTTGCGCTTGTTGGCGGGGTTCACCAGTTTCTGATGTGCCTTATAGTTGGTCCACTTCTCAGCAACGGGGCCCTCGGGAATGCGCGAGTCAATCACGGGCTGAGCAGTTTTGATGATTGTTTCTTCCATAATCGTTGAAAAAGAATGTGTTTTGTAGTTAAACAATCCCTACATATCTATCACAAGGCGAAGAACCAGGTGAAGTAGCAAGCCTCTACTGCGAAGAGCAGCATCACGATGGTAGCCCACCACCAGCCGATGCATTTGAATCGCTCAATCCACTTGTCGTTGGTTGTTCCCAACGTCTGGAAGGCGCTCCAGAATCCATGGGTGATGTGGAACCAGATGGCGCAGAATCCCACGAGATAGACGGGCAGCACCCAGAGTTGCGAGAACGCGAGTTCAAGCGCTTCCTTGCCGCGCAGGGCGCTGATTTCGTCGCCCAGCATCTCGGGCAACTGCATCTTTGCCCAGAAGTGGAACAGGTGCAGCACCAAGAAGCACAGCACGATTAAGCCCAGCACAAGCATGTTTTGCGAGGCCCATTCCACCGATTTGGGGCGTGCCGTCACGGTGTAGGCGTCGTTGCCACGCGCACGCTTGTTTTGAAGCGTGAGCCAAAATGCGTAGATGATGTGCAGCACGAAGCCGCCAGCCAGAATGGCAGTGCCTAACAGCGCATACCAATTAGCCCCCAAGAACTCGCACACAGCCTCATAGGCGTCGAGCGAAATCAGGGCCACAGCATTCATCAGAGCATGGAATGTTAGGAATAGGATTAAGAAAAGACCAGTGACGCTCATCACCACTTTTCGTCCTACAGATGAATTAGTTAACCACATAATAGTGCTTTGTAATGAATGATTATAAATGAATGATTGTATTGTGTGCTGTGTAATGATCTTATGTTATGAATTGCAAATTTACCCATAAATTATGGCACTCACAACAATTAAGGAAAAAAATCATTAAATATTTGTAGTCGCAGCCCCCTCGGCAGGGTGTTCGTGGGCGGTGGATTTTTGTGGGGTGGGTGGTGTGATTTCTCGCGAAATCGTCGTAACTTTGCGAGTGTCATGGAAGTTAGTATCAAAACCTTCGACCAATTGAGCGCCAGCGAACTCTACGACATCATGCAGGCGCGCTTCAGGGTGTTTGTCCTGGAGCAGCACATCGAGTATCTGGACCCCGACGGGGTGGACCGCGAC
>CACWKM010000129.1:5470-8131 GCA_902761475.1 uncultured Bacteroidales bacterium | reverse complement strand
GCCAGCAACACCGCTATTTATAATCTTGTGGGGGGCGAAATGCGAAATCATCGCCATCGTTCCCATGGCGGCATTCACCTTGCCGATTCCGCATTGCATCATCACCACATCGTGGGCGCCAATGGCACCCTCGTGAAAAGTGAAGCCTTCATGTTGTATACGACGATGGCCTTGAAGCATGGGCAACATGAGTTCAAGTTCTTTGTTCATGGCCGCAATAATACCTATTCTCATTCTCGTTCTAATTTTTCTTTGTGACTAAAAACCGATTTATGCACACAAAGTTAGTAAATTCTGCGCATTTTTTTCTAACTTTGCACGATATTATTTATAAAACGAAACGACAGATATGCTGATTGAGAAAATTGAGGCTTTGAAAGCCCAACTCAACGATTTGCACGCCAGCAATGAGGAAATGCTGGAAGAATTGCGCATCAAGTATTTAAGCAAGAAGGGTGAAATCACCGCACTGTTCAACGACTTTCGCACTGTTGCTCCGGAGCAAAAGCGCGAGTTGGGCCAACGCCTGAACGAGTTGAAGACGCTTGCCACCGAAAAGATTTCGGCCCTGCGCGAGACCTTCAAGGCAGCCGCGAAGGAGAAGAACAAAATAGACATCACCCGTCCCTCGCTCCCGGGCTACCTGGGCACTCGTCACCCAATCTCGGTGGTGCGCAAACAAATCATCGACATCTTTTCACGACTGGGCTTCGTCCTTGCCGACGGTCCCGAAGTGGAGGACGACTGGCACGTGTTCAGCGCGCTGAATTTTGCCGCCGACCACCCCGCCCGCGATATGCAAGACACCTTCTTTATCGAGAAGAACGACGAGGACGTGACGCGCAATATCGTGCTGCGCAGCCACACCAGTTCGGTGCAGGTGCGCACCATGGACCATCAGCAACCGCCCATCCGCATCATCTGCCCGGGACGCGTCTATCGCAACGAGGCCATCACCGCGCGCGCTCACTGCTTCTTCCACCAAATCGAAGGACTGTACATCGACAAGAACGTGACCTTTGCCGACTTGCGCCAAGTGCTGCTCTACTTTGCCCAGCAACTCTTTGGTCCCGACACCAAGATTCGTCTGCGCCCCAGTTACTTCCCGTTCACCGAGCCCAGCGCCGAGATGGACGTGTCATGCATGCTGTGCGGCGGCAAGGGTTGCAGTTTCTGCAAAAACACTGGCTGGGTAGAGATTCTGGGATGCGGCATGGTTGACCCCGCTGTGCTCGAGGCTAGCGGCATCGACAGCAGCGTTTACACTGGCTATGCCTTCGGCCTCGGCGTGGAGCGCATCACCAACCTGAAATATATGGTGAAAGACCTGCGCATGTTCAGCGAGAACGATGTGCGTTTCCTCGACGAGTTCACCGCCGCGCACTAATTTGTGCCTCATCTCATGACCATCAAACAACGCTACGAGGGCGTGCTGGCCTATTTCGCGCAAGCCATGCCCAATCCCACTACCGAACTGCACTACAGCAACCCGTTTGAAATTCTGGTTGCTGTAGTGCTTTCGGCACAATGCACCGACAAGCGCGTGAACCTTGTCACGCCAGCGCTCTTTGCGGCCTACCCCACTCCACAATCCATGGCACGCGCCAGTGTGGACGATATCTTGCGCTACATCAAGAGCGTGTCCTATCCTAATAGCAAAGCGCAGCATCTGCACGACATGGCTGCGATGCTCGTCGACCAGTTCGACGGCCGCGTGCCCGACACCATGGAGGAACTCGTGTCGTTGCCCGGCGTGGGACGCAAAACCGCAAACGTGATGTTGGGCTTGGTATTTGGCAAAGCGGCTATCGCTGTCGACACTCACGTCTTTCGTGTGGCCAACCGCATGGGGCTTGCCACGGGCGACACGCCACTTGAGGTGGAACGCCAACTCACCCGACACATCCCCGCCAATCTGCGATTCAAGGCCCACCACTGGCTGTTGTTGCACGGGCGCTACACCTGCAAAGCCCAGCGGCCGCTATGCCTGGAGTGCTCGTTGCGCACCTTCTGCCGGCATTTTTCTCGCACAATGAAGGGAAAACCCTCTAATTCATATAATTCATAATTCATAATTCATAATTCATAATTGAAACAAGCATCGCCACGGAGTTTTTCTTCCCTGGCGATGCTTGTTTTGTTTCTAAAAATATGTTTAAAAATACAAATAAGACTAAAAGTGCTTGTATATACTTAAAATTGTCTATACATTTGCACGTGTGTTTTTCATGGTATTAGATTTAAGGTTTGTGAAGGCTGTTGTGAAACATCCTTCACTTTTTTTATCCCAACCCGTGAAAAACTCACTTATGTCCCTGTGGTGCAATGCGATAGAGATACTTGCAATCCACCTTTCCACGCGTGATGCTGTTTAATTTGCCGCGAACCATGCGTTTGCGAATGGGCGAAATGCGGTCCACAAACACTGTTTCAAACAAGTGATCAAGTTCGTGCTGGATGACGCGGGCCAGATATCCCTCAAAATCCTGCTCGTGCTCTTGCCAGTTCTCGTCGGTCCACTTGAGATGGATTTTCTCATGGCGGGTCACGTTCTCGTGCACACCGGGCACACTCAAGCATCCTTCCTCGCGCGTAACGGGCGCCGACTCCTCGTCAATGGTGAGTTGAGGGTTGATAACAACCATTTTCACCCCTTTCAGT
>CACWKM010000129.1:0-5450 GCA_902761475.1 uncultured Bacteroidales bacterium | reverse complement strand
CAAACTCTTGCCCACTTGCGGAGCGGCAATACCGATGCCATCGCTTTCATACATCGTCTCCTTCATGTTGGCGATGAGTTGTTCCAAGCCTGGGTAGTCGGGGGTCAATTCGACCGTGGGGGTGCGAAGCACCGGATGACCATAAAGATAAATTGGTAATACCATTATATATATTTGTTGCTAAAAAGTGAGCGATTAAATGCCGTTGTTGCGGCTCGAAAGATAGTCGTTGAGGATAATGGTGGCCGCAATGCTGTCGACGCGTGCCTTGTCGCGACGGTCGCTTTTTTTCATGCCGCCATCAATCATGGCGCGATGAGCCAGCGTGCTGGTAAAGCGCTCATCGTAGGTGTCGATGGCAATGTGCGGCAACTTCTTGCGCAACTGCGCGAGAAACGGCTTGATGTAGCGCATCGATTCGCTGGGTTGGCCGTTGAGTTGAGTGGGCTGCCCCACCACGATGCGCTCCACAGGCTCGCGACTCACATAGTCGACCACATATTGCAGCAACGTGTGCGTGGGAACAGTGTCGAGCGCGTTGGCAACAAGTTGCAACACATCGGTAACGGCAACGCCGCTACGCTTGCGACCATAGTCTATTCCCATCACACGAGCCATCAGGAAAAGATTTTTTTAACTTTGCATGTTTTGCAGGAATTCCTCGTTGGTGCGGCTGCGCTCCATGCGCTCCTTGACAAACTCCATGGCCTCGACCGAGGTGCGGTCGCTCAAGAAGCGGCGCATAATCCACATGCGGTTCAAGGTGTCCTGGCTAAGCAGCAAATCGTCGCGGCGCGTGCTCGAGGCCATCACGTCCACAGCCGGGAAAATGCGCTTGTTTGACAACTTGCGGTCGAGTTGCAACTCCATGTTGCCGGTGCCCTTGAACTCCTCAAAGATGACCTCGTCCATCTTCGAACCGGTCTCGATGAGTGCCGTGGCAATGATTGTGAGGCTTCCGCCATTCTCGATGTTGCGCGCAGCACCGAAGAAGCGCTTGGGACGTTGCAGCGCATTAGCGTCGACACCACCCGACAGAATCTTGCCCGAAGCGGGCGCGATGGTGTTATAGGCGCGCGCCAAGCGTGTAATCGAGTCGAGCAGAATCACCACGTCATGGCCACATTCCACAAGACGTTTGGCCTTACTCAGCACCAAGTCGGCAATCTTCACATGGCGGTCGGCAGGCTCGTCGAAGGTCGAAGCAATCACCTCGGCGTTTACGCTGCGCGCCATGTCGGTCACCTCCTCGGGGCGCTCGTCAATGAGCAGGATAATCATGTAGGTGTCGGGATGATTCTCCGAGATGGCATTCGCGATGTCCTTGAGGAGCACCGTCTTACCAGTCTTGGGCGGAGCCACGATGAGTCCGCGCTGGCCTTTTCCTATCGGGGCAAACATATCCACCACACGCTGGGAAATGTTGGGGCGGAACTTGCTCACCAAGTCAAACTTCTCGTCGGGGAACAGCGGCACCAGGTGCTCAAAGGGCACACGGTCGCGCACGAAATCGGGCGTGCGGCCATTTATCATGATGACATCGCACATGGGGAAATACTTCTCCCCCTCGTGCGGCGGACGAATAGTGCACTCCACCACATCGCCTGTCTTGAGGCCATAGGTCTTGATTTGCGCCTGCGTCACATAGATATCGTCGGGCGACGTGAGGTAGTTGTAATCGCTTGAACGCAAGAAGCCATACCCATCGGGCATCACCTCGAGCAATCCCACACCTTCGAGCAAATTGTCGAAATTGTAGGGGCCAAAGGGATTCTCGGCTCGTGCAGCCTGCTGCTGGGCTTGCTGCATTTGCTGGTTCTTTTTGCGCTTGTTCTTTTTGCTTTGTTTCTCGGCCTTGGGTTCCTGGATGAGGATGGGCGCCTTGGCTGCCTCTATGGCTGCGCGCTTGCGCTCCTCCTCACGGCGGCGCTCGTCCTCCTCACGCTCCTGTTGCGAACGCGGTTTGAAAGTTTGGCGCCCCTCGGTATTGAAGAATGAATTAAGGGAGAATGCAGGACGCTGTTGCGGTTCCGTATTATCGGCCTCAACAGGCTCTTGCTGAGCGGCATCGGTTTCGACTGATTGCTCGTCGGCGGGTTGCGCGGGGGCCTCGTCGTTGGCCTCGGCAGCCTCCTTCGAGGGCTGGTCAAACTGGATGGTCTCGGCTTGCTGCTTGCGCGGACGACCGCGGCGGCTTTTCTTAGACTGCTTGTCGGCTGAAGGAGCCTCGTCGGCCTCGCCGGCCGATGGCTTTTCTTCTACGGCCACCTCGGCAGCAGGCTCGTCCTTGTCCTTGTTATCTTTCGTCTCAGGAGCAGGTGCCTCAGCGTCGTCGGCAGTTTTAGCCTCGGCCTCATTCTTGCGTGGACGACCACGTTTTTTCTTCGGCTGAGCCTCCTCGGCGGGAGATTTCTCCTCGGCGGGAGTTTCCTGAGCGGCAGAGGTTTCTTTTTCGGCCTTTGCCTGACGACCGCGACGACGGCGCGAAGGCTCGGGCTGAGCATCACGCGACATGTCGATGGCTTGTTGGTCGATAATTTCAAACACAAGTTCTGCAGCCGCGGTGGTCGATGCCTTCTTAATGCCCATGGAAGTTGCAATGTCGCGCAACTGCTGCTCGTCCATTGCATTCAATTCGTCTATACTATACATGTGATAATGGTTTAAAATTGAACCCTTAGTATCAACATCATGCACACATTATAATACACGTGCGATGGAACCCTGCAAAAGGATGCAGTGAGGTTCAAATTTAATAATGAATAATCGAAAAATGATTTTTGAAAAAATAAGAAATGCGGTTTCGGTATTGTTCCACATCTAAATTCAGTGCAAAATTATGAATTATTACTGAAATAAGCAATTATTTTTCTATAAAAACGCCCTGTGTTTCCCTCAATCGGGCAATAATGGCCAAAAAAATTGTAACTTTGCATGTCATGAAATCATTTTTTATCTGATTTCGCATTATCACCATTTATGACCATCGACAACAAAGAAATACTATCTCACGTCGACCAGCCTGTGTTTCGGCTCGTGGGCGACGTCGCCGACTCGCTGCATCGCGAGTGCTATGTGGTGGGCGGTTATGTGCGCGACATCATCATGCATCGCGCGAGCAACGACATGGACTTCGTCACCGTGGGCAGCGGCATCGAGGTGGCGCAGGCCGTGGCCGACCGCATTGGTCGCGGCGAGGCCCATCTGTCGGTGTTTCGCACTTATGGCACGGCACAAGTCAAGACGCGCCAGCACGAACTGGAGTTTGTGGGTGCACGGCGCGAGAGTTACAAAAGCGACAGCCGCAACCCGGTGGTTGAAGACGGTACGCTCAGCGACGACCAGTGCCGTCGCGACTTCACCATCAATGCCATGGCCATCTGCCTCAATGCCAATCGCTATGGCGAACTCATTGACCCCTTTGATGGCGTGGGCGACATTGAGCGGCGACTCATCCGCACCCCGCTCGACCCCGACATCACCTTCAGCGACGACCCGCTGCGCATGATGCGCGCAGTGCGATTTGCCACGCAACTCAGTTTCGACATCTACCCCGAGACCGAGCAAGCCATCGCCCGTAATGCCCAACGCATGAACATCATCACGCGTGAGCGCATTAGCGACGAACTGATGAAAATCATGCGCTGCCCCACTCCGTCGCGCGGTTTCTTGCTACTCGACCGCACGGGGCTATTGCCCATCATCTTCCCAGAACTCGCCGAACTCAAAGGTGTGGACAATAGTCACGGCCGTTCGCACAAGGACAACTTCACGCACACCATGCAAGTGCTCGACAACGTAGCCGCCACGTCGACCAACGAATGGCTGCGCTGGGCAGCACTGCTACACGACATTGGCAAGCCTGCCACCAAGCGATGGGACGACACGCTGGGATGGACCTTCCACAACCACAACTTCATAGGCGAGAAAATGGTGCCGCGCATCTTCTCGCGCATGCGTCTTCCCATGAACGAGCACATGAAATATGTGAAAAAACTCGTGGGGCTGCACATGCGTCCCATTGCTCTCGTCGAGGACGAAGTCACCGACTCGGCAGTGAGGCGGTTGCTCTTCGACGCCGGCGACGACATCGACGACCTGATGACGCTGTGCAAGGCCGATATCACATCCAAGAACCAAGAAAAAGTAAAGCGTTTCCGCGACAATTTCGACCTCGTGAAGCACAAACTGCTCGAGATTGAGGAGAAAGACCGCGTGCGCAACTTCCAGCCGCCCATCGATGGCGCACTGGTGATGGAGACCTTCGGCTTGCAACCCTCGGCACCTGTGGGACAAATCAAGGATGCCATCAAAGAAGCCATCCTCGACGGGGTCATCGCCAATAACTACGTCCAAGCGCACGCCTACATGATGCAGAGAGCCGCCGAACTCGGCATAGAACCGGTGAACGCCGACGTGATGTACCATTTCACGTCGCAATCGCCGGTAGGACAACTCACCATTGGAGCCACCATGCGTGGTGTCGCCCTCGTGGCTATTGGCGACGACGTGACCGAGGAAATTCAGCAGGTGGCCAAGCGAATTGGGTGCCGACCAACCGAAGGGCGCAATTTCGTGATGATGGAATGCGAGCAACAGTTGCGGGAATACTTTGGCAAAAAACGCACCAAGTTCTCGTTGCCGCTCCACCGCAACGGCACCCCGTTCCAACTCGCCGTGTGGCAGGCTATCGAAAAGATAGGATTCGGCGAGACCATCACCTACAAGGAGTTGGCACAACAAGTGGACCATCCGCGAGCCTATCGGGCTGTCGCACAGGCTTGCCACGACAACCCGTTGGCCATCATCGTGCCGTGTCACCGCGTGGTGGCCACCGATGGCAATCCGGGCGGATATGCCTACGGTCTCGCAACAAAAATGTGGTTGCAAAATCTTGAAATACAAACTTTGCGCTCTATGTGAACATTTTTAGGAGTGATTGTTTGCCATTTTTGTCGAAAGCATGTAAATTTGTAACTCTAAAAACCAAAAAACTTTCAATATGCGGAAAATAGTAGTTCTTTTAATGACATGCTTGGCAGTTTGCGCAATCCAACTCCAGGCACGCGATGCCATTGTCGCATCGCCCGACGGCAACGTCGTGGTTACCACTGGCGTGGATGCTGGAAAACCGTTCTACACGGTGAGTTATGCCGGCAAACCCGTAGTGAAGCGCTCGCACCTGGGCTTCATGCTCGACAGTGGCCCATTGGGCGACAATGTGAAGATGGGGCGCACAAGCCGCGCTTCGTTCGACGAGACTTGGTATGAGGTGTGGGGCGAGGAAGACAGCATCCGCAACCACTACAACGAACTCACGGTGCGCTTCGAACAGCGCAAGGGCAACAAGCGCGCTATGGATGTGGTGTTCCGCGTGTTCAACGATGGCGTGGGATTTCGCTATGTGCTCCCCGCAAAGTCGCGCAACGAAAAGTACACCATCATGGACG
>CACWKM010000128.1 GCA_902761475.1 uncultured Bacteroidales bacterium | reverse complement strand
AGCAGGATGTGCAGCATCTTGTGCCACGTGTCGGGGATGGGGTCGAAGCAGCGGTTGCCATTCCATGGGTCGAGGCCGTAGTTGAGTTTCACGGTCTCATACCAATCATTCTTGCTCGGCGACGCGGTGAAGCAATCGTTTCCGGTGGCACGGGCAGGATATTCCTCATAGGCCTCGTCGCCATGGCCCAAGTCGAAGTGGGGAGCAAAACGCTGGCCAGTGATGTAGTAGAAATTGTTGTGCCGTGGCTCAAAGAACATGCCCTTGTCGTCGTGAGCGCCGAGGTCTTCGACCCCTGCAGGACGCACATCGCTGGCATATTCGCGTGCCACATGATTGGGCACGAAGTCGATAATCACCTTCAGCCCGGCACGATGGGTGCGCTCCACAAGGGCCTCAAACTCATCCATGCGGTGCGCCACATCGACGGCGATGTTTGGATCCACGTCATAGTAGTCGCGAATCGCATAGGGAGAGCCGGCATTGCCCTTAACCACATGGGGGTTGCAGCGCGTGATGCCATAGCGCGTGTTGTCCACCTTGGTGGCGTGCTCGATAACGCCGGTGTACCACACGTGGGTGACGCCAAGGTCACGCAGGCTGCGCAACACTTTGGCGTCTATGTCGTTCATTTTTCCCACGCCGTTTTGCTGCATCGAGCCATCGGGCACACAATGTTCATTCACATTGGTGAACCATCGTGGAAACAACTGATAGATAATTTTCTTCATGATTGTGAGGATGATGCGTTGAGCGACTGGGCACGCACAGTTGGTTAATGTCGTGCCCCTCGGCATCGGGGGCGATGGGTTGGTGCAGCGTGACGATGATGCGCCCTGGCGTGACGTTGAATGTGTCGCGCGGCATCACTTTATATGAGCCGTCGATGCTCACGGGCACCACAGGCAAGTTAAACTCCTCGGCGAGTTTAAAGGCGCCGGGTTTGAAGTGGCCCATCGAGCCGTCGTCGGTGCGTCGTCCCTCGGGAAACACCACGAGCGACATGCCGCGTTCCAATTTTCCCTCGGCGGCTGCCATCGTCTCGCGAATGGCAGTGGGCGAAGAGGTGTCGACCATAATGTGGCCTGCCGCGCGACACGCGGTGCCCACGAGCGGTATGTTCGACAAGCCTTTGCGCATCATCCACTTGAAGGAGTGCCCCAAGTAGCCATAAATGGCAAAGATGTCGAATGCCCCCTGGTGGTTGGCCACAAACACATAGGACGTGGACTTGTCCACGTGTTCGCGGCCCTTGACCTCCACCCGCACAAACAGAAGGGCACACCACAGGCGTGCCCATAACATTGCGGGATAAAAGCCCCACCAGTTGCTATTAAACAGCGAGCCCACAATGGTCACCACCGCCGTGATGATGGTGGCGACCAAGATAATGGGGGCCGCGATAATCCACTGATAAAGCCGAAACACAAACTTCATTACTGCTTTGCTTCAGTCTCGTCGGGGACGATTAGTTTGTAGCCTTTGCCGTGGATGTTAATGATTTCGATGCGGTCGTCGTCTTTCAGTTTCTTGCGCAACTTGGTGATGTACACGTCCATGGAGCGCGCATTGAAGTAGTTGTCGTCGATCCAGATGGTCTTGAGCGCAAAGTTGCGCTCAAGGATTTCGTTCACGTGGGCGCACAGCAGGCTGAGCAGTTCGCTTTCCTTCGTGGTGAGGTTCTCGCTGCGCTCGTCGGTGAACAACACTTGGCGCTGGGTGTCGAAGGTGAATTTGCCAATCTTGTAGACGGTCACCTCTTTGCCCTTCTTGCCCTTGACGCGGCGAAGAATGGCCTCGATGCGGAGCACCAGTTCCTCCATGCTGAAGGGCTTGGTGATGTAGTCGTCGGCACCAATTTTGAAACCTTCGAGCACATCTTCCTTGAGCGCCTTGGCGGTGAGGAAAATGATGGGAACATCGTTGTTGATGGTCCTAATCTCTTGAGCGAGTTGGAAACCGTCTTTCTTTGGCATCATCACGTCGAGCAGGCAGATGTCATATTTGCCCTTCAGGAAGGCTTTGTAGCCACTCTCGCCGTCGGCAAACAACTCGGCCTTGTAGCCCTTGTCCTCAAGATACTCGCGGGTGAGGGTGCCCAAATTCTCGTCGTCCTCGCAAAGCAGGATTTTCAGTTTCTCTTCCATAGTCTAAAGCAGTTAAGTGTTATTATATATAATGTGATTGCAATTATTGTGATGACCATGCGCTCACTCAAAGAGCGGCAGGGTGATGATGAACTTCGTTCCTTTCCCCAATTCGCTCTCCACGTTGATGTTTCCGCCAAAGAGCGTAATCATTTTGTGTACATAGGCCAATCCCAGTCCGAATCCCTTCACGTCGTGCCTATTGCCGGTGGACACGCGATAGAACTTCACAAAGATGCGCTTGAGGTCGTCGCGCTTGATGCCTATGCCGTTGTCCTTGACGACGATTTCCACATGCTCATCGTCGGGATTGCGGGTGGACACCTTCAGGCACAGCGGCTCGTCGTCGCGGCGATACTTGATGGCATTGTCCAGCAAGTTGAAGATGACGTTGGTGAAGTGCATCTTGTCCACGTTGACGATGGGGTCCTCGGCATTGAGGGCGGCTTCGATGTGGCCGCCATAGTTGGCCACCTTCAAGTGGAAAGTATCTATCACGCTGTCGATGATGGCGTTTGTGTCGGCCTCCTCGAGTCGCATGGTGGCGTCCTTGCGGTCGAACATCGACATCTGCAGCACTTTTTCCACCTGGAAACGCAAGCGTTTTGTCTCGTCGTTGATGACTTTCGACACGCGCTTGAGCATCGACGGGCTCTTGGCCACCGTGTCGTCATTAAGCATTTGTGCCGCTATCGATATCGACGAGATGGGTGTCTTGAACTCGTGGGTCATGTTGTTGATGAAATCGTTCTTGATTTCGCTCAGGCGCTTCTGCTTGAAGGCAATAAACACCGTGTAGATGAACACGCACAACAGGATGAGTGTGAACGCAAACGAGGGCACGGCAAACTTCACGCTCTTAAAGATGTAACTACTCTTGGTGGGAAAGGTAACATTAAGATAGTGAAGTTTGTTAGCCGGGTCGCCGGGGAAGAGCACCTGCGAATAGACTTGTGCCGCCGACTCGGGAGCATAGCCCGGCGAATGAAACACTGTGATGCCGGCACGGTTGCTCACCGAGAATTCAAAGGGCAAGCTCAACCCATTTTGCTCGAGTTCGCGGGTGAGGTAGTAGCGAATGGTAGCCGAGTCGGCGCGCTCCACGATGGGGCGGTCGCTCGACTGGGTGAGAATAGTGAGAATCACCTCGTTGAGCAGTTCTTTCTGGTAGAGGTACTGTCCCTTGAGGATTTCTTGCTTGGTCTGATAACTGTCGTGCAGGTTCTTCAGGTTGTTGAAGTTGGCTGGACGTCCCGTGGAGGCGTGGTTGTCGGCAATCGCCGCCGTGTCAACGCCCATCATGTCGCCACCGCCGAAGTCATACTTGCCACTACCCTTGAACTGGCTGCCATAGATTGCTGCCGCGTCGGCAAGATCCTGGTCGAGGTAATACTTCGTCTCGTTCTGCTCAAGCATGGTGGTGACGCGATAGAGGCTGCGCATCACGCCCTCCGAGAACTGCTCGTTGCGCATCTTCACCATGTTCTCCATGTAAACGATTTCGACCGCAAGCAGACCGATGATGGTGATGGCCATCACTGCCGTTAGTATCCATATCGTTGACCTTTTCATGGCAATTAACAATTAAAATGTTAAATCTTGCCGCAAATTTAACAATCAAATGTGAATTATCAAAATTTTAACAAACTTTTTTTACATTTATGGAGCAACTTACCGCAAGCGGCGATGTGAATGCCCTGGCGCGGCAAGTTGGGGCCAATGGTTAAACAAGTGTCAAAATGGAGCGACCAAAGGTGAAAAGTATCTTAAAACTGCATTTTTTTGCGCCAAAATGAGTGGTGTTAGAAAAATTTGATATATATTTGTAACGTCAATTGGCAAGCGAGTTTTTTAGGCCTGCCATGACGTCAAAAACGAATAGTTTGTTTAAAACTGTAACAATCATGAATGTTGAAAAGATTTTAGCAAATCTTGAGGCAAAGCACCCTGGCGAGAAAGAGTACTTGCAGGCAGTGCGCGAGGTGTTGGTAACTGTTCAAGACGAGTACAACAAGCACCCCGAGTTTGAAAAGGCAAAAATTATTGAGCGCATGGTGGAGCCCGACCGCATCTTCACGTTCCGCGTGACTTGGATCGACGACAAGGGCGAAGTGCAGACCAATTTGGGCTACCGCGTCCAGTTCAATAATGCCATTGGCCCGTATAAGGGTGGTATTCGTTTCCATGCTTCTGTGAACTTGTCCATTTTGAAATTCTTGGGCTTTGAGCAGACTTTCAAGAATGCGCTCACCACGCTGCCCATGGGTGGTGCCAAGGGCGGTTCCGACTTTAGCCCCAAGGGCAAGAGCGATGCCGAAATCATGCGTTTCTGCCAGGCATTCATGCTTGAGTTGTGGCGTCATGTGGGTCCCGACATGGATGTTCCCGCTGGTGACATCGGTGTGGGCGGACGCGAAGTAGGCTACCTCTATGGCATGTACAAGAAACTCACTCGCGAGTGCACGGGCACGCTCACTGGCAAGGGTCTGGAATTTGGCGGCTCGCTCATTCGTCCTGAGGCTACCGGATTTGGTGCTTGCTACTATGTGCAGAACATGCTCAAGCGCATCGGTACCGACTTCAACGGCAAGACCGTGGCTGTGTCGGGATTTGGCAATGTGGCATGGGGTGCTGTGACCAAGGCCACCCAACTGGGTGCTAAGGTCGTGACCATCAGCGGCCCCGATGGCTACATCTACGATCCCACCGGCATCAACACTCCCGAGAAGATTGAATACATGCTCGAACTTCGCGCTAGCGGTAACGACGTGTGCGCACCCTATGCCGAGCAATTCCCCGAGGCACAGTTCTTCGCTGGACGCAAGCCCTGGGAGCAGAAGGTGGACATCGCCATGCCGTGCGCTACGCAAAACGAGGTGACCCTGGCCGATGCTCAAATGCTCAAGGACAACGGCGTGATGATGGTCGCCGAGGTGAGCAACATGGGTTGCACTGCCGAGGCCATCGACCTGTTCATCGACAGCAAGATGATTTATGCGCCGGGCAAGGCCGTCAACGCTGGCGGTGTGGCTACATCGGGACTCGAGATGACACAAAACGCTCAGCACATCTACTGGTCGGCACAAGAAGTAGACCAGCGCTTGCACCAAATCATGAACGACATCTTCGACCAGTGCTGCAAGTATGGCTTGGAGGCTGACGGATACATGAACTACATGAAGGGTGCCAACATCGCTGGATTTATGAAAGTGGCTCACGCCATGATGGGGCAGGGCATCATCTAAAAAGATTAAAAGGCTGTACGGGTGGGATTCTTCCCACACCGTACAGTTTTATTCATACCACGAAAATTTCATCTTTAACGATAACGAGTCTAATCCCATGTTCTACACAGTTTGCAGTAAAGATTGCTTAACTAATAGATGACGTTTTTTAAAGATTGAAACCTGAAGGCAGGTCGCCACCACGCTTCACACGATGAAGCCACGTGACAACCTGCCTTTTTTATGTGTCCTTATGTCAAACGAGCGTGCTGCGCTACGATTCCATGCTTGGTTTCTCCAAGCCATAGTTGTGCCGATGGTCGGCGCGCAACAGCAGCACAGCCACCACGATTGCCGTGGCTCCCATGGCCACAAACACCCACATGGCGGGATTGTAGTCCACCGTGTCGGCGGTGCGGTGAGCATCAAGGATGTGGCCAATGAGCAGCGGAGTGAGCATCAGCCCAATGTTCTGGATGTAGTAGATGATGGCATAGGCGGAGCCCAGGAGTTTCATGGGCACGATGCGCGGCACGCTGGGCCACAGCGCGGCGGGAAGCAGCGAGAACGCCACTCCGAGCACCACCATCAGCACCACTGCCAGCGCACTTGAGCCCAGCGGCAGGGCAAAGACCACAAGCACCGCGGTGAGCATCACTGTGCCCACAATCATAAACCACGCGCCATGTCCGTGGTGGTCGTAGAGCGCACCAAATAGCGGCGTGAGGATGATTGAGCCAAATGGAAGGATGGCTGGGATGTGGCCCGCAAACTGCGGCTCCACGCCATACTTCGTAATCATGAGTTTCGTGGCAAAGTCGAGGAAGGGGTAGAGCGCCGAGTAATAGAGCAGGCACAACATGGTGATGAGCA
>CACWKM010000127.1 GCA_902761475.1 uncultured Bacteroidales bacterium | reverse complement strand
GATTTACAAATTTCTAATTGGTTCGGAAGAAGTAGAGAATTTCAAACTTGAAATAGCAATCGACTCGTCCGATACATTTATGAGATTACGCAACGCCATCCTTGAAGCAGCAGGCTATTCTCAGGATCAGATGAACTCTTTCTACATTTGCGACGATGACTGGAGCAAGGAGAAGGAGGTTACCTTTATGGACATGGGTAGCGACAGCGACGAGGACATCTGGCTCATGGAGGACACACAACTTGACGAACTCATTGAAGACGAGGGCCAAAAACTGAAATTCGTGTTCGACTACATGACCGAGCGCTATTTCTATATGCGCCTCAAGGAGGTGCTGCCAGGAAAGTCGCTCCACGACCCCTTGTGCGAGCGCAAGGAGGGCAAGGCACCCGCCGAGGTGATTGACATCGACACGTTTGCTGCCGCCAAGGTGCCTGTGGACACGACCATCGAGGACCTTGACGATGAGTTCTACGGAGATGCCGACTTCAACGAGGACGAGTTGGCAAACTACTCCGAGTTGAGCGAAGATATTTAGGCCGCCGCTTGAAGGTTACTCTCTTAAAACGCGACGGGCGACATCATCGAGATGCCGCCCGTCGTGTTGTTGTGTATGGATGGGGGAGTGGTCAACGGAGTTTGATGCGGGTTATCACCACCACGATGGTGCCCTTGCCGTTGAGCAATGCCATCTCGTTGTCGTTGATGCGTTTGCACGACTCGGCTTGCTCCAGTGCCACCAGCAGAGCGGTTTCCACCTCCATGTTGTCGCAGGGATAGCCCGTGCTCCTGATGTCCTCGAACTGGATGGCAAAATCCTTGGTGGTGTCGATGTGGATGGCACCATTGATGATGTTGCAGCCCGTGTTGCCGTGGATGGTCTGCATCTCGGCATCGACCACAAGGCGCACGTTGTGCTCGCTCACCAGTTTGCCGTCGACCTCTTTCACTTGCCAGGCGCCGTTGAGGAAGTCGAGGTTTTGCCGCTTGAGCACCAGCAACGGGTTGCCCTTGGCATTGGTCAAGTGCAAGTAGTCCATGCCGAATTTGCGGGTGACGTGGAAACGCTGCACCTCGCTCAGGGCTTTCATCACGTCCTTTTCGCGCGTCACGTTGTGGCAGGTGCCCGTGGTGGTAATCACGTTGTTGAACGATATCACGCCGTTAGCCGCCAGGCTAAAGTGGCCATTCACGGCATTGCAGCCGTTGTTGCCATAGAACTGGTGGTTGGCAAAGTCGAGGTATATGTAGGCGCGTTCCTGCGTGTTCACGTCTTTTTTGCGCAACTGCCACAGGTTCCACTCGCCATAGAGTTGCGAATTGGGGTCGGTGATGACCACATTCTGTTCTACGGCGGGAGCGGCGGCGGGTTGCTCGAGTTCCACCTTTTGCTTGTCATTAGTTTTCTTTTTCTTCTTGCGGGCTGTCGCGTCGAGGGGCACCATGAGTAGCGCCAACGACATAACGACGATGAGTATTTTTTTCATCTTGATGCTCGATTTTCTTAAATAACTTTCAAAGGTCGGCATGTTTCTTAAATAAACCAAATTGTTTGGCGACATTTAAGTATTTATAGTTATATTTGTCAGCAAAAGTTAAGAATATGCCCATGTTTTCACGCATATTTTGCTGTGCGATGAAGCGCAGCATCATCTTCTTGTTCATGATGGCGATGGCCACCGTGTCATGGGGTCAAATCAACACCGAGCAGGTGCTGAACATAGGTCGCAATGCGCTCTACTTCGAGGACTACATTCTTTCCATCCAGTATTTTAACCAGGTGATTAAGTCCAAGCCATTTCTTGCCGAGCCCTATTTCTATCGCGGCGTGGCCAAGATCAATCTTGAGGACTATCCTGGCGCCGAGACCGATGCCAGCCTTGCCATCGAGCGCAACCCCTTCATCGTCGATGCTTATCAAGTGCGCGGCATCGCGCGTCAGAACCAGGGCAAGTTTGCCGAGGCCATCGAGGACTACAATGCCGGTTTGCGCCTTAATCCCGAGGAGAAACGCTTCATGCTCAACCGCGCGGTGTGCCAGGCGCAACTGCGTCGCTACGACGAGGCGCGGTGCAGTTACGACACGCTGCTCACCATGGACCCTCGCAACGACCGCGCCTACCTGGGCCTGGCCCACATGCAACTTGCGCAACACGACACTGTGGCAGCGCTGAAATCCATCGACAAGAGCATAGAGTTGTCGAAGAACAATGCCACGGCCTATGTGATGCGTGCCGAGGTGCAAAGCCGCGCCAAGAACTTTGAGGCGGCTCTGGCCGATATGGACGAGGCCATCAAACTCGAGCCGCACTATGCTGGCTACTTCGTGAATCGCGCCTTCATGAAATATAACCTCGATGACTATTATGGTGCCATGGCCGACTTTGACTATGCCATCGGTCTGGACCCGGCAAGCATCGAGGCGCACTTCAACCGCGCCCTGTTGCTTAGCGAGGTGGGCGACACGGGTAAGGCTATCGACGACTTCAACTATGTGTTGCGTAGCGACCCGCAGAACTTCATGGCCATCTACAACCGCGCTAACCTCTATTTCCGCACCGCGCAGTACCGCAAAGCCGTGGCCGACTACACCACGATTATCGAGAAGTATCCGGAGTTTGAGGCGGGCTACATGGCTCGCGGTGAGGCGAAGCGCAAGATGGGCGACATGCGTGGAGGCAATGCCGACTACGACCGGGCATTGGCCATCTTCCGTCGCAAGAAAACGCATGTGTCCACTTTCAACCCGCTGGAGATTGAGGCCACCGCAGCCATCAAGAAGGCCGAGCAGCGCGCCCTCACCGGCGAGGACGAGCCCGAGAGCGCCGAAGAGATTATGAACCGCTTCAACACCCTGCTCACGGTGGCGCCCGAAAATCCCGTCAAGCCCGAGTATGCCAACAAGACGCGTGGACGCATCCAGAACACGTCGGTCGACATCGAGCCAGAGCCCATGTTCGTCCTGGCCTATGCCAGTCGCGACAACAAGTTGAATGGCATGACCTACTACATGAAGGAGATTGCCGACGTGAACGACACGCACATGTTGCCAGCCACGTTGTCGCTCACCAGCGGTTCGCTCCCCATGAGCGAGGACGAGATAGGGCAGCGCTTTGCAAGCATCGACTATTACAACGGCCTGTTATCGACGTCGCAGCCGCGCGCCGTGGATTATTTTGCCCGCGGCATCGACCACTTGCTGGTGAAGAATCCGGTGGGCGCGGTGGCCGACGCAAATCGTGCCATCGCATTGAGCCCCGACCTCACGGTGGCCTATTTCTTGCGTGCCGATGCCCATTACCTGCAATATCGCATGGAACGCGCGCAAGGGGCCGCCGAAGCCGCCGCCACCGAAAAGCCACTGCCGGGCGAGACCTTGCTGCATCGTAGCGAAGATGCCGCATTGCTGTCGATGGTAGTGGATGACTTGAACGAGGTGCTGGCGCGTTCGCCGCGCAATGTGTATGCCCATTTCAACCGGGGGTATGCCTATCTGCTCATGGGCGACTACACCTCGGCCATCAGCAGTTTCACTCGCGCCATAGAACTCAAGCCCGATTTGGGCGAGGCCTACTACAACCGCGGCTTGCTCTACTTGCGTCTGGGCAACAAGCAGGCTGGCGTGCCCGACATGAGCAAGGCCGGCGAACTGGGCATCCTGCCCAGTTACAATGTGCTCAAGCGCATGAACAATTAGCGGCGGTAGGTGCGCAACGGAGGCATGAAGGCGTTAGGGATGTACTGGATTTGAAAGTTCCCAGGCTTGCCAATCACGAAAATCACGTCATACTGGATGGCACACCGCAGTTGGTAGTGCCTCAGGTAGCCATTGGCAGCATTCACCAGGTTGCTGATTTTGCGCCTTGTGATGGACTGCATGGGGTCGAAATGCTCCACCATGCTGCGCGTCTTCACCTCCACGATGTGGAGCACGTTGCGCGCGGGGTCGTGCGCCACGATGTCGATTTCGAGGTGATTGAGGCGCCAGTTGGTCTCGCGAATCACGAGAACATGGGCAATGAGCAACTCGCAGGCGGCATGTTCGCCCACTTTTCCTAATGTGTTGTGTTCGGCCATTTGTCGTTTCTTTGGTCACAAAGGTAGCAAGTTTTTGCCACTTGTGCCGTACTTTTTAAGCACTATTGTGACGAGAAACGATAAAATAACGCTACCTTTGTGGTGCAAAGAGATACTTACTAACTATTATCATAATTGCTACATTTATTTCTCCAAACTATGAAGAAACTTCTATTTGCTGCTGTGCTGGCCAGCGTGTTGTGTGCCAGTTGCTATCGCGCGCAAGGCGACCAGGCCAAGGTGAGCGAGAAGAGCGAGAGCCCAGTGTGGTATGAGGATGAGAAGGGGCTGTGGGATGACCTTGCCGCTGCTGTGGCCGACGCCAAACAACTCGATTCGTCCAAGATTTGCCATGAGTTGATGCCCATCAAGAAGGGCTATCCCGGCCAGGAGTGGGGCACCTTCGATGGCCACGACATGGTGCTTGTGGTCACGTTGGTCGATACGAGCCGCATGGAGCGTTTTTTCGGTCGTGATGGCGTGTATCGCATCGACCGCGAGATGGGCACATGGGTGTCGCTCCCTGCCGACTGGGTGCGTCACCGCAAAGCCTTCGAGGGACTCGACAGTGTGGCAGCACACATGAGGCTCATCCAACTGTTCGGACTTAGCCCCGACTGCGACTATGACATCATGGTGCAATTCTATGCCGACCCCAAGGGCATGTTCCGCCCCTCGCACGACCCCGACATCACCACCACCGAGACCGTGCTGGAATTTCCCGCCTATGTCGACGAGAACTACAAAGTGGGCGAGACCAACTTCCGCGAGTGGTATCGTTATAGCGTGGCGGCTGCCTACGAAGACGACAGCCCGCTGCCCTGGACGCAACTGGGCTACACCTACGACTGGCACCGTGGCGCCGACCATGTGGGACTCTCGGAGTACATAGTGGGACACCACACCCTCATCAAGGTGAAGTCGTGCGAGAACGTGTGGACCTTCGTCCAGAACCTCTCCAAGCAATAACGGAGTAGCGCACGCAACCAGTGAAACAAAGGCTCGGCCATGGAGTGAAATCCACGCCGAGCTTTTTTGCGTAAAAAAAAGAACACCGCGAGGGTGCTCTTTTTAGTTTTTGCGGAGAGAAAGGGATTCGCTGGACTGATTATCAGAGTATTAGCAAACTTGATTATCAACAAGTTGCATTTTTTGATTTTGCCAATTTTTTCAAAAAAAGTTCGTTACTTTTGTTTGAAAAGTGGGGGGTGATGTGTTATATAGATGTAAAGTTAGTAATTTTGTCGGCAACTTACGAGATTTGTAAATGACTATTGACGCATTTGAACTGATAGCTCCACAGCTGAGGACTGCTGCCTTAAACAAAGCAACAGCAATGGGCCTCAACTATGACGAGTCGCAAGACATCGCCCAGGAGACGCTGTTGCGGCTATGGCAGATGCGTGACGACAGTCGGCTCTACAA